>CAZUPG010000062.1:0-7899 GCA_964622085.1 uncultured Pirellulales bacterium
AGACCGAAAAGTACGAGGCAATAATCTGGATTACCGGCTGCACTCATGTTGTCAGCGTTTTTGCCGGTGATGTATGCATCAGCGAGGTCATAAGCACACCCGGCCAGATGCTTCCCTCTCGAGGTTTGATTGAGCGTTTTCAATTCCGCGGCCCACGAACTCACAAATGCACTGTGAGCCGGGAAATAAGCTATATGACCGATTTTCAGGTCGAGAAGATGAGCCCAAATTTGTATCGGCAGAGCCATACCGACCTTGAGCGATTCGCCCGAAATAGAGGGGTCTTTGTTAAATTTCCGGGGTTGGAAGTCGGGGGCTTACAGCCTTTCTGCTATATTGACTTCGAGGCGAGGCGAAGTGAATTGCACATCCATACATTCGCGGCTTACCCGGACCAGGTAACGATGATTAAGACCCAATCATTGTTCGATTTTCAATAAGATAAGAGTATTTACCCCGTTAGAAATAATTTTTCTCCGCAAGGAGTCCCTATGACTAACGGGGTTTATTGATTTTGCATTTCCTGCGTTAGCGATTCTGTAAATTCCAGCCGAGTGTCTTGCCAAAGCCGGAGCAATTCACTGAATATTTATTTACCCGCCTTCGCAGAAAGCCACGGGTTCTACCCGTGGACGCCGTCGTCCATAGCCGGACTTTGGCGTCGGACAATGAATGCAAAAAGGGTATCCGCCGAAGCTTTAGCGTAGGCGGATGCTTCGGCGGGTTCCGCCGAAGATGGAGGTGCCACGAGCTGTGTCCGTGGGGCTCCACAGGTAGAAAGCTCGGGTTTCATTGTCGCTGTGTATTTTTTAGTCTGCCTGAAGGACAGGATTTCTTTCTAACGGGGTAAAGCAGGAAAAAGTTGGTCGTAGGTGCTTAGATTTGTACGTTTTGCTTTAGGACGTCCAGCTTTGCCCGGATTTCCTCGGCCATTTTGCTGTTTGGAAAATTGTTGACAATTTGCTGGCCAATATCGAGTGCCTGGTCCCATCGCTTTTCGGTGACGGCGATGGAAAATTGCACGCCAAGGTTGTGCAATTTTGACCTGAAGGCATCGCTGGCTGACTCCCGTAAGGCCAGTCCTTCATTGGGAGTTAGATACAGGTCAAGCTCTTTCAGTACCTCCAGGCTGCGGTCTATCTCTTTGCGCTGGACAGCGTCGTCCCATTCGGCGAGCAATGCTTTTTTGCGCTCTTGTTTTTTATCAAGCAATCTCTGTCGCATTGCCTTTACCTCTTCGCTGTCAGGATACGCCCCGATTAATCCTTCGATATGAACACTTGCCTGGACCCACTGATAGTTTTCCAGGAGCTCTTCAATATGTGCTATGGACTGATTTACTCTCTCCTGGACGGTGGCAAAGCGATATTTCTCCATTTGGTCATTCAACTCTTCAGCAAGGTCCTTGTATTCCGGGCGTTTTGCGATTTCTTCGATTATATTCTTGGCGGCATCAAAATCCTGCTGCTGAAGTTTTTCAAAGACGACCTGCCGCAGGGACTGCCTGTCCGCCTCACGAAATGCAATCGCCTTTGCTGTTTCGCTGACACGTGTGCTTTGATTGATTTGCATCAGCCCTGCCCGGATATTGTCCAGGGCACCGGTAACCTCTTCGAGTTTCGCACTATTGTCTCGAAGTGCATCAAGTATCTTAAATACCCTTGATAGCATCCCCAGGAGCGCGCTCAAAAACACCAACACACCAAGCAGCAATACGAGAGGTCGCACGGCTTCAGATTTTTCGAAGATGTTCGTAAAGAGCGAAAGCAAAAATGTGATTAATAATGCGATGCAAACAATCACAATGTGCCATTTGAATCGCCTTAAGAAGCTTCCTGTGTCCATAATCATCCCTCTTCAAAAAACCCTTTTCCCAACAAATTTCCTAACTGTTATTATAGTATATTAAACGCCTGATTTTGTCAATAGTTGAAAGAACAAAGCTAAAAAATATAATTGACCGGGGATAGGGCCCCCGCGTCTTCCTGTCGGAAGACAGGAGCGGGGGGCTGTTTTTGCCTGACATTTTTACTCTGCTTGGCAATTTTCCACAGCTAACCGGCAAACAATCAGCTATAATTAGCGTAATAGCTGGGGTAGAGGTATGTGAGAATATTGGTATGCTGTGCATAAGGGGCGATTGATATGAAAGCGATTAAACCCGTGAGATATTTAAGTAAATTAGAAAATATCTTTAATTTTATAGAAATTATCTCACGGGTTAAATGCGTGTTTTTATTCTTTGTTGTGATGGGTTGTGCTGCTGGTTGCTTCCGCCTTCGCGAGAGCTACGGCGGACAAGGGGTGGTGGATAAGCCGGAGGAGAAGGACTTCGGCGAGCTCAGTCGAGCCGTAAAAACGAGCGAACAAATCGTTGTGGAGGGAAATAACGAATTTGCTCTGGCACTTTTTGCAAAGCTGCGAGCCGGGGAAGGAAACCTGTTTTTCTCGCCGTACAGCATTTCAACCGCTCTGGCGATGACCTATGCCGGTGCAAGAGGTGAGACCGAAACCCAGATGGTCAAGGTACTGTGTTTTCCTACATCGCCGGTTGTGCCGGACAGACAGCAACTTACCTCAGTGTTTGGGAGAATCATAAAGGGCCTAAACAACAGAGGTCAGAAAGGCGGCTATGAGCTTACTGTCGCTAACGCCTTGTGGGGCCAGCAGGGTTATGAATTTCTTAAAGAGTTTCTGGAGCTTATCAAAACAAGCTATGATGGCCAGCTCAATGAGGTCGACTTCGTAGCCGCTGCCGAGACAGCACGCAAAACCATAAATGCGTGGGTCGAAGAAAAGACCAGGAACAAAATCAAAGACCTTATTCCCAGGGGAGTGCTCAGCAGTTTGACTCGATTGGTTTTGACGAATGCCATTTACTTTAAGGGCAGTTGGGCAAGAGAATTTGAAACCGATAGAACGGAAGAGACTCCATTTACTCTGATAAATGGTGATAAAGTCAATGTTCCAATGATGAATCAAACGGCGGAGTTCGGCTATATGGAAACGGAGGATTTTCAAGGGCTCGAGCTGCCTTATGTTGATAATGAGCTGTCGATGATTATTCTCCTTCCGAAAAGGTTTGATGGGCTGGCTGACTTTGAGAAAATGCTTACGACCGAGAACCTTTCACAATGGCTGAGGAGACTCCACAAACGCAAAGTCATTGCTTCTATTCCGAAGTTCAGGATTACAGATGAGTTTAGTCTTGCTTCTGTACTCGAATCGATGGGGATGACGGCTGCTTTTACGCCGGATGTAGCTGATTTTTCGGGGATGAACGGCAAAAGAGACCTTTTTATTTCAGCGGTCATTCACAAGGCCTATGTTGACGTCAACGAGGAGGGGACAGAAGCCGCGGCAGCAACGGCGGTAGTTGTAGGTATAACGTCGGTCGGACCGGGGCAGACGCCGGTTTTTCGAGCGGACCATCCATTTCTATTTTTGATTCGTGATAACCATTCCGGCAGTATTTTATTCATCGGCCGGGTGATGAACCCGAATGCATAATCGAAAATTCATCTAAGAATGCGCTTCCAAAGCAACCCAGGCTACATCTACATTAACAAAGCCCTTCGGAACTGGTAAAGCTTGATTTGCACTGTAATTCAGCAGCGATGTTTATAAAAATCAACGTCAATCGTAACTATTTTTTTATAAAATCGTTATATCCAAAAGGAAAATCCAATCGAGGTTAGGATGTTGTTTTTTTGCAACACAGGGTTTTAACCCACATAACGGCTGCTGTTTGGAAAGTAGAAATAAAGATTAAGGGTAATACAAAGGGTACGCCTGGTTGGCCATCTCTTACAAACAAAGATTTAATTTGGCAAAGAGCTAATTTTTAGGCGTTTGGGTATGATTTTTGCGACGTAATTGCTAAGTTGGCTTCGGAGGTTTTCTAAATTAGGGTGATTTGAATGGACGAGACAAACTTAGAAGATAAACTTAACGAATTGGTCAGAGAATTCGGAGAGGCGGCTGACCCACAACATAAGAAACTGGCAGAGCTCGCCAAACAAGCACAAGCCAACCGCAAAAAGCTTGAGAAAAGCATCGATAGTCTGCAGGAATCACTGGATTATCTGCGGGTGTGCATCAAATATCAACTTTTCGACCTTGAAGCAACCCGCCGAGAAAACGCATACCTGCGAAAACTGCTTGAGGAAAACGACGTCTAAGGCTGCTCGTCACGGCGGCCCAGCTCTGCCAGAGCTCATAAGTCCTGATTTTATCGAAGGTTGTAAAAAAATCCGACATAACTAACGGCTATACTTGGACTTACAGAAAATTTTCAGCCAAATACGCAGGCTGAAGCGAAGCGGAAGTCCTGAGCGCCGAAGGTAGTCGAAGGATCTGGCCATTCGTTGCCCTCTACGGATCATCCGTTGACTTCTACGGGTCATCCGCTACCCTCAGCGAGTCATCCGTTGCCCTCTACGAGTCATCCGCGGGGGCTCAGAATAATCATTTTTAGGCCAAAAACGCTCTTTTGACCTTTTCAGGCCGATTTGACCCCGCTCAAGCGCCGCGGGGGCTTTCAAAGGCGGAAGCGGCGAAAATTGGCTTGTCTTTGGTGAGAATGGGGAGTAAAATTTCGTGAGCAGCTTTGAGAGGAAGCATCGCGGGGTTAGTCGTTAATATATAACGGTGAGAATTAGAATATGATTTTAGTTAATTGCTATTGCGAGTTTTCACAATAATGGCAAAAACAAAACCAACCGCAATTGAAGAAGGAGTTAAAATATCATTTAGTGGCCTTGATGCAGATAAAGGGGTCATTGACGTCAAAGATTTAACAAGAGCGTTGGAAGGTTGGCGCGAATATTGGGAAGTTACCCATTCAACATTTTTTAACAAGGAATTGTCTACAAAACCACCCCCAATAGAACTTCGTCCAAAAATAAGGGCTATAGGATTAAAGCATTCCACATTCAGCTTTATTGGGCAAATACTTATTCCAATAGGATTAATGGTAAGCTATGATATCCTTAAACATCTTTGGAAGTGGCGGAAGGCTTTCCTCAAAGAGCACATCAATAATAAAAAAGGCTTTATATCAAAAGAGAAAGCTATTGAAAATGTTAAAAAACTGGCTCAAACTTTTGACATTCAAACTGGAAGTACGCATGATGTAATCAGGTTTGTTGACCTAGCTGATGAAGCACTTAATTTTTTTGTCGAACCAATAAACAATTCGGCAAAAAAAATTATTATTAAAAGTACTTCATCAGAACAACCACTATCGCTAACATCAAGTGACAAACTTGCATTAAGAAGCGGATATCAAGTTGATGGGGTATCTTCTAGGGGACTTGAACGCTTCAGCGTAAAATTTATCCGTATACACACAGAGACCGGGAATGCAATGATTACATTTGATAATCCTGGCGAAATCCACCAGATTGGCCACAAATATTCCACTATAATTGATCCAACAGTCAAAACACCAAAGAACGCATACACTCGTGCTTTATACGAGGGTAGCTCTCTAGAGGTCTGGGGACGAAAAGTATTTAACAGAATTAATAATGAGTTTCACCACTGGGAAATCTCGAAAGACTTACCGCCAGAGGATAACCCATTGTTTGACAAGAATAATTAAAGATGTCTGGAGCCCGTGTCGTTCGGACAATAAAAACAGCCGCAAGCTAAAAAAGTTCATTCTGCGGACTAGGTTTTTTGTTGTCTTTTTTTTCTGACCGCCCCCTCCAAGATCGCCTCGAGGAAGCCGTCCTCTCTATTTTGCGCCGTAAAGTTTCGGTCAAACTCGATGACATCCTTGGAGAGTTATTCCAAACCTATCCAAACGGCTTGACCCCAGACCCAAAAGGTGTTAAGAACGTTTTGGAAAAATATGCTTATCGATCTGCCGGTAATTGGAAGGTAAAGGACGTAACTACTAAGAGTATTACTCAACATTCCGAAATTATACGGCAACTTATCAGCATAGGGAAGAGAGCAGGTTTTTCGGTTTTTGTTGGCAAACGTGAGCAGCCTGAGGTAATCCAAAATGGAACGACTCTGCGTGATATGGCTAATTTGTTGACTCTTGCACCTCTTCAGAAACTTTACGACCCTCGCCAAATTGAACGCATTGAAATGATCGACGTGGTGTGGTTATCACACCAAGATAACTACATCGAGTGCATATTTGAAGTCGAAAACTCTACAGGATTCACATCTGCCATTGTTCGTGGATCAAACATTGAAAAACATACGCCAAAATTCATGGTCGTTCCTAAAAGTAGAGAGAAAGAGTTAAGAAGTATCCGGGATCCGTTATTCCTAACCTCATTCCGCGAGAATAATTGGCAGTATACAACCTATGAAAATATTGGTAGGCTAAGAGGTTATTCTTCCCCTTCCATAGATGAAGTATTGCGAGGATCAAAAAGTCTATGAGAAACATTGTGAATTTAGAAAATCCAATCAAAAAGAAAAAGCCCAGAAAGCCGTTGTCTAAAGAAGGTAAGCCCGGGCGATATGACAAGCGAAACTCCCTCAATGACCTGACAGGCAAAGACTGGCTGCTTCTTACAGCTAGTTTTTGGTTTTCTGAGCCGACGGTAGGTGATAAGGTGGCTTACGCACACCCCGCTCCTTTCATGGTACGTGATATAGAAAAATTAATCAGCCTTTTTACTAAGAAGCATATGACGGTTCTTGATCCATTTGTAGGCAGTGGTACTACCTTGCTTGCCGCCAACAAACTCGGCAGGCACGCTATCGGGATTGACCTAAACCCTGCGTATAAGAGAATTGCTGATGAACGTCTCAAAGATAAAGGATTTTCTGATTATTGTTACATTGTAGGAGACGCAAATAAAAAACTCGAAACCATTAACTCCGTGGATTATATCGTTACCTCACCACCATATCATAACATCTTGCGAAACAATTCTAAGGGAACTCGCCACAATAATGGAAAACTTTACCGAATGGGCGCAAGGGAAGGTATACAATACTATACCGACCAAGAAAACGATCTGGGCAATTTTGATGATTATGCTGATTTTCTCTCGGCCTTGATAGAGATAATGAAAAAAGTATTTCTGAAGTTGTGTGAAGGCAGGTATTGTTCCATTATCATCAGCGACTTTACGGTCAATAAAATTGAGATCTGCGTTCAGGCGGATATAGCTCGCATCATGCAAGAAGTTGGGTTCACATTCTGTGGGACGACGGTTCTGCTTCAACCGGTTAAACCATTATATCCGTTTGGTTACCCCTACGCTTATAAAATCAACCACCATCATCAGAATATTATGAACTTTATAAAGAATAACCATGGAAAGTAGTAGGGATTGGTAGGGTCGTCCCGAAGGTACTATAATCTCTACACCCAAAATCGCCCAACTCTTGTCCACCGTAGCTTCAGCAAAGGCGGATTCAATAAGTAATTCATAGTTTTTATTCGCAAAATCTGTGGCAAAAATAGATTCTTCACTTCGTTCAGAATGACAAAATTATTGATGAATTCTCTGCGTTCTCTGCGGTAAGAAATACAAGTCAGGTTTCCAGAAAGTTAACGGCGTTTTTTGTCGATAAGATTATAACTTGGGGAAAAACCTGGTCCGGAAAAAACGAACATCTGCTTAAATTGAGGCATATTAAGAATAGATACTCCTGTTAGGGATGGCCAAGTCCATTATAGTCTTAAAACGCTGGAGTTCCAGCTGGTTGACAAATGGGCTGAATGTGATATAATATAATTTGTTGGTTATTGGTAACCAGTCCATCAGGGACTGGTTAAATGGTAGTTGGTTCGCCTTCGGCGTATTTAACCAATTACTGGTTACCGATCACTATTTACCATATTTTGGAAAATTTTGGAGGAAAAGATGTTTGAGCGTTTTACAGACCGTGCACGTAAGGTTATGGCGCTGGCTAACCAGG
>CAZUPG010000063.1:0-7860 GCA_964622085.1 uncultured Pirellulales bacterium
TGAAGCAGCGGATAACCGCAGGACTAAAGAAAAAGCACGGCATAGAAAATCTTAATCTGAGAATAACTATCGACAGCAATAAAAGCAGAAAGGCGGTTTTGAACAGAATTGCAATACCAAGAGGGTTTGTAAAAAGGCATATTTTAGGATGGCAGGGGTCTGAGAAGGTATCGAAAAAGACAAGAGAAGAACAGTGCAAAATTCTGCTGTCGAAAGAATATGAAGAGTTATCAAGGCAATTTTATAAAGTCAAAGATTACGATAAAATGACGCAAATAAATAGTCTTTATGAAAAAAATAAACTTATAGCCCTGATGGCAGTTTATCTGATAGAACAATTGAATATTCAGCTTAAAGAACGCACAGAACTTGGCACTCTTAAGAAAACGACGGTGGATTTCAAAATATCTGATAAGGTGACAGAAAAAATCCAGCTTTTACGCTATCCTTCGCTTGTTTATACGATGTCCAGCAAATATGTTGATAATGTGGGAAATTACAAATTTTCTGAGAAAGATAAGGACAAGCCGTTTTTAGGTAGGATTAGTGTAATAGAAAAACAGCGAATGGAATTTATAAAGCAGGTTCTTGAATTTGAAAAATATCTTTTCGATAATTCGAT
The DNA here is from genome assembly GCA_964622085.1 of uncultured Pirellulales bacterium. Lineage (GTDB taxonomy): Bacteria > Planctomycetota > Phycisphaerae > Sedimentisphaerales > Anaerobacaceae > CAZBWE01. The sequence goes on from CAZUPG010000063.1 coordinate 623, forward strand.
TATAGAAAGAGAAAAATTTGCTGATACAGCAACCCATATAAGTTTTAAAGAAATACATGATGAGCTTGTTAATAAAGGATGGGACAAAGACAGACTGACCAAACTTAAAGATGCAAGGGATACAGCCCTGCATGGCGGAATACTGACAGGGACCAGCTTTGATGAAGCAAAACTATTGATAAATGAGTTGAAAAAATGATAATAAAGACAGAATGGAAGTAATTTAGGTGTGTTTTTTTAAGAATGAATTAAAAGATAATTACTTACTGCAAAAAAGGTTAAAAGGTGACCGCTGTGATAGGCCTCGATTTGTGGGGTAGTAACAGCCGCAGCCGTGAAGTATTTATATCGCCTGCGTGCTGTGATAGGCCTCGATTTGTGGGGTAGTAACAGCTGAAACGGTCGAAGCACCTGTCTATTCGCTGCTGTGATAGGCCTCGATTTGTGGGGTAGTAACAGCACTTTTCCAGCAATCTCACGACCTCTTTGAGCTGTGATAGGCCTCGATTTGTGGGGTAGTAACAGCTGACATCGGAACATCTCTCTCAGATTTGGCGCTGTGATAGGCCTCGATTTGTGGGGTAGTAACAGCCGCTAATGTGGAATGTGTGTTTTATCTTCAGCTGTGATAGGCCTCGATTTGTGGGGTAGTAACAGCTAATCGTTCATTGCATATATCTATAATATCGCTGTGATAGGCCTCGATTTGTGGGGTAGTAACAGCCAGACTGGCTTCTCGTCTCGCAGAAGAGCAGCTGTAATAGGCCTCGATTTGTGGGGTAGTAACAGCAAAAATTTTTGGTGGGATGAAATCCTGTGTGTAAATAAAAACCCCCAGCATAAAGCTGGGGGCTAAAGGACCCCCGTCGCAAGCAACGGGGCTAAATACTACCCCCGCCCACCTATCCTTCGTTAATACTATGGAGGGCAGCAGGTGGTGGGGCCAAACAAAATATCATTGACCATATCGGCTGAGGGCCTTAAACTTGATGAGTAAGTCCGCCAAAAATACGGCGGATAAATGGAAAATCTCGGCTTACTGACCCATAGTCGTAAACACCTTTGGTCTTTATTGACCGTTACCTGGAAGGAAAATAAAATGAAGTCAAGCCATCCTGAAAAATCCGCCAATACCTGGCGAAATCGTCCTCGTTCACATTCTCAAACAGAGAAATGCTATCAGCCACATTTAGTTTGTTGCATCCTTCTTTGCATAATCTTTGGTTCGTTGCCCGTAATAGCGCAACCCTCTGGTGGCCCCTATGGCCCGATACGGCAAACCTATGATTTGCCCAAGGACGCGCGTAAAATTTACTATGTAGCACCCGATGGACAGGCCAAAGAATCAGGCCAAACGCTTGCCAAGCCCACAACCATGGAAGCGGCCATAAAGCGGGTAGAGACCGGCGATGCAATCGTGATGCGCGGCGGCACTTATCGTGCCGGTGACCTACAATTGAACCAGGGAATCACTATACAGCCCTATGCGGATGAACAGCCTGTTTTGAAGGGAACCTTTGTAGCAAAAAAGTGGGAGCTTCAAAGAAATGGATTATGGAAAACATCCTGGTCCCATTTATTCCCTGACAAGCCCGCAAGCTGGTGGCGGCGCGAGTTCTTCGGCAGGCAAACTCCACTGCACCGCTTCAACAACGACATGGTGTTCGTGGACGGTAGGATGTTGCAATCGGCCGGCTCGCAGGAAGAACTCGACGAGAACTCATTCTTCATCGACTATGACAAACGACTGGTCTTCATCGGCATCGACCCGACAGACCGGCTGGTGGAAATCACCGCTTACAACGGCGCCCTCACGCGGATAACCGGGGAATGTCACGGCAAGACCTCTGACCGCAAGGGACCTGTGATTCGGGGAATCACTTTCACCCAGTATGCCTACCGTGCAATCGAAACTGAAGGAACGAACCCTGAGGGTTTGTCCGATGAGTCCAAACATGGAAAGGAAGTGGTGGGTACGACCCTGGAGCATTGCACCATTTCTTTCTGTTCCCGGGCTGGCGCTTACTTAAGAGGAGATAATTTAACTCTGCGGCATTGCCTGGTGAGCGACACCAGTACCGAAGGCATTTTTATCCTTAGCTCGTCCGATGTCCTGCTGGAAAAGAACATCTTCACTCGTAACAATATCGAGAAAATCGCCGGCTACTATCCCGCTGCGGTTAAGATTTTCAATCAATGTTACCGTGTAACGTGCAGGGATAACCTGGTTATCGACCATCCGAATTCAAGCGGTATCTGGTATGATGTAGGTAATGTAGATGGCCGGTTTCTTAATAACTGGGTCGAGAACATAGGCAATGTTGAAAGGCGGTTCTCCAACAATCGGTTCTGGCCTAGCGATAATGGATTCTTCTTTGAAATCTCTAAAGGAGCAATTTGCGCCGGAAACGTGTTTGTTAATTGTGACCAGGGTATCTTCCTAATCAACAGTTCGGATGTCAAAATGTATAACAACACATTGGTAAACAGTACCGTATGCATTGGGCACACTGCAAGAACTGCTGCCGGCGACCACTTCGGCTGGCATCCCAGTACCGGGCCGGATGTCAACGAGCGAGACGGACACGTATTTGTCAATAACCTGCTCACAGGCGATGAGAATTATCGCAGACCCCTTCTCGTTGTTTGGCAGCCGCAATCCTTATGCGAACGACTCGATAAGCCGCAGGTAAAACAGCTCGATTATAACGTGTATGTGCGAGAGCCGGACACAGCAGATAAACCATTGCTTTTGTGGAGTCCTGCGCCGAACGATGCGTGCCAACTGGTATTTAAGTCGCTGGAGGGTTTGCAGAAACTGCATCCGGAATTTTCAGCCAACAGTCGGTACTTCGCCGATTATGATGGTCCCTTATTCAGGAGTCCCAGGCTGGGCAATTACCAGTTATTACAGGCATTTCCAGGGTCCGAAGTGGCAACCACTCTTCCATCTGAAATCAGCAAGCTTATCAGCCGCCCAAAAACCGATGCCCGGTTTATTGGTGCTTACCCGCCGCTTCCCTGAACCTGTAAATCGTGCACCACATGAAAAAAGCTCAGATGGTAGTGTATCCATAGTGTTTCTTCTTTTTTCTGCTTGCAGCAAACATAATGGAGCCCCACGGGCCGAGCCCGTGGTACCTCCATCGCTTCGGCGACTGCGAAGGCGGATAAATACATGCGGCGTCAACACAGGCCCGTATGCAGGCGGCACCTTCTGATTCTCACCGTCATAAAGATAAGGAAATTCAAATCTTTTTTCTTTCGCCCGCAATTTTGTTTCTTCGAACGAATCGCCCAAATCCGAATACCCAAGCTCATCCAGCCGAACCGCGTTGGGGTCGTTCGGCGTTATCGCAACTACTACTGCCCCTTTTCCCTTGTAATCCGCGTAAACCTGTCCTCCGTTAGAAATCCCCAGGACTGAGCTATGCCGAAGGATTTGTGTCCAATTTCTTCGTGCCGGAGCATGTCCGCCGTAACGGAGAGGGCGGGATTCCGGGCTTCGCCCTAGAACCCAAATTTGCCTTTGGCAAATTTCCATAGGGGCTCTGCCCCTCTGGCGTCGCTTCGCTCCTGTCACCCCGACGACGTGAGAAAATCCTTTTCCCACACCCTTTGGGGGTTCGAATCCCACCTACCCAAAGTAGGCAGCGCACCGGAGAGGGCGGGATTCGAACCCGCGGTACCCTAAAAGGGCACACCGGTTTTCGAAACCGGCTCGATAAACCACTCCGACACCTCTCCAAAAATTCATTATAACCTATACAACCAATGAGCTAAAATTGCAAGGATATTACTCAATTCAAACCCCGAAGCAATTGTCTCTCATCAAGAACAATGCTCTGGCAATAAGTAATATCCACAACAAGCATCGATTGGTGCGGGGTCAACAAATAATGTTCAGACAAAAGTTATTGAAATGATAAGGACCTTTGTTTAAAATCCGGCGAATTATTATCGAAGGTATTCGAGGTTCAACAATGTTTATAATACCGGCAATTGACCTGCGGGATGGTAAATGTGTTCGGCTAATTCAGGGTGAGTATCACCGGCAGATAACCTATCAGGATGACCCTGTCAAGCAGGCGAAGGACTTTGGCTCGGCTGGAGCAGAATGGCTGCATATCGTCGATTTGGATGGGGCCAAGGTTGGTAGGCCAGTTAACATACCCGCCATATCAGCCATTGCGAATCTTGGGCTATTCAAAATTGAGGTTGGCGGCGGACTTCGCGACGAAGCTTCCATAGAAAAACTGCTCGGTATAGGCGCAGAACGTGTAATAATCGGCACTAAAGCCGTCAAGGACTTCGGGTGGTTCAGCCGGATGACCAGGAAGTTCAGTGGCAAAATTGCACTCGGCCTTGATGCAAGGGGTTCGAAGGTCGCTACTCACGGCTGGACGCAGGATAGTTCACAACTTCTGTTGGACTTTGCTGCCGAAGCGGCCAAATTGCCACTGGCGGCAATAATATATACCGATATTACCAGAGACGGTACGATGACGGGGCCAAATCTTGAAAGAACAAAGGTGCTTGTCGAAGCGGTAGAAGTGCCTGTTGTAGCTTCGGGTGGCGTTAGAGAGCTAACCGATATTAAAAAGCTGGCTGAATTGTCAGTTGAGGCGGTTATCATAGGGCGAGCTTTGTACGAAGGTACGCTTAAACTTTCCGACGCAATAAACGCTGCTGCGAACTCATCTTGTCCACCATAGCTCTGCCTACATCTTCTTCATATGCACTTGAATCACGGTAATATCAGCGGGAGTAATACCACTTATTCGAGAGGCCTGGCCAAGCGTGCTCGGCCTAAAGAGCGATAGCTTTTCTTTTGCTTCTGCCCGAAGGTGCACAATGTTGTTATAATCCAAATCAAGCGGGAGCTTTTTGTTATCTAAAGTCTGCAAGCTGGCGGCCAAACGCTGCTGTTTAGCTAAATAACCTTCATATTTTGCATCGATGATTGCGGCCTGTAAAACATCTTTGCCGAGGTTCATATTTTTGATGTCAGGGTTCTCTTCCAATGTTTTTACAACAGCATTATTTGGTTGGCGTAGTTGCTGCCATAAACTCCCTTCGGGTCTGAGCCTCAAAGTCGAAGACTGGCCATCTGACCGAGCGCTTGTCAGATAATTTTTGAGCTTATCAATACCTTGCAGCTTATTCTGGAATTTTGCCCAACGTTTTTGGTCCACAAGCCCAACCGATTTGCCGATGGGAGTTAATCTTCTATCTGCATTGTCGGCTCTTAACGACAGTCGATACTCAGCCCGGGAGGTAAACATCCTGTAAGGTTCGTTCAATATCCCCATACCCTCGCCGACTCCTTTCGTGAGCAAATCATCTATTAGCACGCCGATATATGCCTGGTCTCTGCCGAGAACAAGCGGCTCTTTACCCTGCATTTTTCTGGCAGCATTTATACCGGCCGTAATACCCTGCCCCGCCGCTTCTTCATATCCGCTGGTTCCGTTTATTTGGCCTGCCAGAAATAGCCCGGATATATTCTTTGTCTCCAAACTGGGCTTTAGTTGAATCGGCGGGCAATAATCATACTCGATTGCGTAAGCATAATGAGTAATTCGGGCGTTTTCTGTTCCCGGCAGCCACTTTAGCAGCTGCTCTTGAACATCTTTTGGCATAGAGGTGAAAATACCGTTGCAGTAAATTGTCTTTACTGTATCTTCTTCCGGTTCCAGAAAAATTCGGTGCTGGGTTTTATCGGCAAACCTGACGATTTTACTTTCAATGCTTGGGCAGTAGCGTGGGTCGGCACCTGTTATCTGGCCGGAGGAAAGTGGAGCACGGTGCAGATTGTCTCGAAGCAGCTTGTGTATTTTTTCGTTGGTATATGTAATCCAGCATGGCACCTGCTGTCGGTCTATTTTTCCAGTCATAAATGAAAACGGTATCGGCGGGTCATCGCCAGGCTGCGCTTGCAATTTATCCAAATCGCACGTTTTTGCATCTAATCTCGGTGTCGTGTCGGTCGCCATCCGCCCAAGCTCCAGCCCCATTCGTTTCAAGCTCTGCGAAAGTTCTGTGCTCGGCGGCTCATCGAGCCTACCGCCGGCTCGTCGCTCACTGCCGATATACATCATTCCGCCGAGAAATGTCCCCGGCGTCAAAACAACCGACCCGGTACGGTAAACCGACCCATCCTTGCAACCAACCGCTCGCACCTTATTGTTTTCTGTGATTATCTCTGTCGCTATCGCCTCAACGATGGTCAAATTTTCAGTTTGCTCAAGCGCTCGTCGTATAAACTCGCGATACTTTTGCCTGTCGGCTTGCGCTCGTGGCGATTGAACAGCCGGGCCTTTCGAGCGGTTCAGCATTCGGAACTGGATACCTGTTGCATCTATCGCCAGCCCCATTAGCCCTCCCAATGCGTCGATTTCGCGCGCAATTTGCCCCTTTGCAAGTCCGCCAATAGCAGGATTGCAGCTCATTTTGGCTATAGTATCTTTGCTGATGGTGACGAGGGCCGTTTTAGCGCCGATTTTAGCAGCAGCGAAAGCGGCCTCGACACCGGCGTGACCTGCTCCTATGACAACGCAATCAAACCTGTTTAATTTTGTTCTAATAGACATATTTAGTCCCGCACCAATTGTATCCATAGCAACGTTACCAGGCAACTGTTAGGTGGTTGAATCGCTACAGGACAATTGGTGCGGGATAGCTTTTTGAACTTTCTAATCAAGTCTTGACAACTGATGTTATTTTTCTAATAACGGTATCGGAATGTGCGGTGAGGACTATTATGCGTTCTTATACGGAAACCATGTAATACATAGTTTGGAGCAATGCGATACCTGCTTCCGCAGGTACAAGCATGCGCACGCTTGTCCTGAGTATAACCGAAGGGACGCAATACGAGGTTATTCTCCAAGATGCCGGATGAGGCCGTATTTGCGAAGCACAACCAAATCCGCTTTCTTGGCTGGCTCATCTTCTTTCAATTGATAATTAACGTCCATAACTTCGATAAATTCTGCTGTATAGTCTTTTAAGACTCCCCAGTATTCGATTATCTTATCACCCTTAATCAGCTCCAGCACTACTCTACGGCCGATATATTTTTCCAACAACGGCTCATACGAAGTCCCGGCCGAGCCAATCAGGTCCTGTTTCATCCGCGAAACATATTTATCCTGAGAGCTCAGTACCGCACCAGCCGGAGTTGCCTTTTTCGCCTGGCTGATTAAAAGATTCACCACCTCCATCACCGAATCTCT
>CAZUPG010000064.1:0-7845 GCA_964622085.1 uncultured Pirellulales bacterium
CTTGCCTTCGACAATTTTGTCTATGATATTGGCGGGTTTGTTTTTGACCTGCTCGGCGAAAATGGCTTTTTCCTGCTCAATTGTCTCAGGGCTAATGCCATCTTTATCCAGCGCTAACGGCTTTGTTGCTGTAATGTGCATCGCTATATCGGCTGCGGTTTGTTTTAACACATCTGCAGCGGATACCTTGTCATCGCTGGTTTCAATCTGAACCATTGTGCCGACTTTTTGATTGAAGTGAATGTATGTGCTTATAAGGCCGGGGCCATCGAGCTTGTATTTTGCGTAATCACCGACCTGTATTTTTTCGCCGGTTTTGCTGGCTATTTCAGTCAGGATATCGCCGAATTCTTTCCCTTCTACAGTAGTCTCAAGGATATTTTCTGTGCCCTCGTCGGCTGAACAGGCCAGGGCGTATTTCGCCAGGGCATCTGCAGCGGCGGTAAAGTCATTACTTTTAGCTACAAAATCCGTCTCACAGCAGAGGGTTGCCAAGATGTCTGTTTTCCCGTCGTCGCTGGTCTTGCAAACAACCAGACCCTCTGTGGTTTCTCGCTCTGCACGCTTGGCTAAGGTTGCAAGACCTTTCTTCCTGAGTATCGTCATAGCCTGGTCGATATCACCGTTGGCTTCTTGAAGCGCCCTTTTGCAGTCCATCATTCCTTGTCCGGTGAGCTTGCGGAGCCCAATCACCATCGAAGCTGAAATTTCCGCCATCTTAAAAACTCCTATTTTCGTGGCTCGTGATTCGTATTATGCCAATCGGCGGTAAAACGGTTCGACTAAGCTCACCGAAGTCCGCCGGCTAAATATCATTCACCTTTTGCTTTTTCCCTTTTTACTGCGTTTTTTGCTGTTCAGTTTCACTTTCCTGTGGGGATGATTTCCCAGTTTCTGCTGATGTTTCCTCAATAGCATCGGCGGCTACAGTTTCGCCTTCAGGTTCCTCGGCGCGGGCCAAAGCCGGTCTTCTCGTGCGAACCCGTTTCGGGCGTGGCGCCGGTTCTTGACGAGCTGTGACCATCGTTTTGCCTGCCGCCACCGCATCTGCTAACTCGTTGAGGAGCAGCTCAATCGCTCTGATGGAATCATCATTGGCGGCAATGGCCACATCCACTGAGTCAGGGTCCGAATCGGTATCGAGAATTCCAACCGTCACAATCCCCAGCTTTTTGGCTTCACGCAAAGCAATATATTCTTTCTTGGCGTCAACCACAACAACAACTCCCGGCAGGCGAGACATATTCCGAATGCCCTGGAGATTGCTTCTTATTTTTCGCATCTCGCGTTTGAGTCTCGAAGCCTGCTTCTTGCTTTCGCTCTCAAGCTCTCCATTTTCCTGCATAGCTTCCAATTGCTCCAGCCGTTGCAGTCGAGAGCGGATAGTTCTAAAATTAGTGAGCATGCCACCGAGCCACCGCTGGGAGACATAGTGCATTCCGCACTTCTCCGCGATGGCCTGGACTGCTTTTTGGGCCTGGCGCTTCGTACCTACAAAAACAACATCTTTACCGGAAGAGACGACCTCAGCAAGAAGCTTCCGAGCTATGAGCAAGCCATTTAAGGTTTTCTTGACGTCAATAATATGAATATTTCCACGCTTTGCGAAAATAAACTGGGCCATTTTAGGATTCCATCGGCTCACACCATGCCCAAAATGTGCCCCCGCATTAATCAGTTCACGAGCCAGGTTTTTATCCACAAAAATCTCCAAATAATTTACAACTAATCTATCCTGCCAACTGTAAACAAACGGCTAAACTATAAAACTTAATATAATTTGCACACTATGTCAAGAATTTCTGCTAAGTATAACAATATTTAGACCTTGTGCACTATTTTTTCTTGAATTTTATCGGACAACAACATATAATTACATAAAGGTATTCCTGTGAGGTGACGCGGTGAAAGGCTAAAAACCATTGCTCTGTTAGAAGTAGGAGGGCCCTTATATGTCCTTTAATTGCTGTATACTCACAAAGCAATCTGTAATTTACTTGGATAGGAATGAGCCACCAAAAGGCACAAAAACACAAAAATATATCTTCTTTCCTTTTGAGCTTTTTTGCGGCAAAAAACAAAATCTGATCAATCTTGTTAATCCTGTCTAAAAAAGTTCTGCCGAAGGCAGTTAAGTTCAACAATTTTTTGGAGGACACAAAAATGCAAACGCAAAAGAAAAGAACAAAAGTTGTAGTGAGTGTATTGGTTTTGGCTGGCTTGGTGGTTTTTGCACTCAGCGCGATTGCGGGCAATTTGGAGCCAAGCGCGCCGCCGGGGCCAACAATGAAAACACTCGATGAGGTCGAGCCGAGGACACCCATATCATCTGTGCCCTATACTATCTCGAGTCCTGGATCGTACTATCTGATCGGTGATCTTCAGATAGACCCCTGTGCTCCCGCAAACGGTATTACCGTCGAAGCCAATAACGTAACAATTGACCTATCCGGCTTCACTCTAATCGGTCCGGGTCCGGATTCAGGAACTAACTACGGCATCTATATGTGCGGGCCCAGCAATGTGGAAATCCGCAACGGCACGGTGCGGGACTTTGGCTACGATGGTATCTACGAGTGCGGCTGGACCGGCAAACGCAAACCCCACCGTATCATTGCTGTTCGGTCAGTCTTCAATGGGAGACACGGTATTTATCTTGGCGGCCTTGACCATCTGATCAAGGGCTGCACGGCGAGCGACAACGGGACTTCGGCTACCGGCGACGTCCGCGGCATCTCTGCCGGCGACGGCTGCACGGTGACCGGCAACACGGCCTCCCTCAACGGATATTCGGCTACCGGCGACGTCCGCGGCATCTCTGCCGGGTATGGCTGCACGGTGACCGGCAACACGGCCCACGACAACGGAAGAGGGGCTACCGGCAGCACCGTCCACGGCATCTGTGCCGGCTCCGGCAGCACGGTAACCGGCAACACGGCCTACTACAACGGATCTCCAGCTACCAGCACCGTCTACGGCATCCGTGCCGGCCAAGGCAGCACGGTGACCAGCAACACGGCCTACCGCAACGGAGATTCGGCTGACGGCACCGTCTACGGCATCTATGCCCGCCAAGGCAGCACGGTGACCGGCAACACGGCCGGCTACAACGGAATGTTGGCTGCCGGAAGCATCTGCGGCATCTGTGCCGGCTCCGGCAGCACGGTGACCGGCAACACGGCCTACGACAACGGACTTTCGGCTACCGGCAGCTACGTCTATGGCATAGCTGCTGACCCCGGCTGCACGGTGACCGGCAACACGGCCTACGACAACATAAGTGGGGATGCCGGGACCGTCTATGGCATCTATCTTGGAGGAAATAACCTTGTAGACCAGAACACAGCATATCATAACAGCGGTACGAACATGGATACTACTCTCGCCAATTGCACCTATGGTACGAACCACGCGCCGTAATAAACGCCGGCTGGCTGTAAGGGGTAAACCCACGCTCGGCCCCGATAAAGACATTCGGGTGCAGGCGCGTGGGCAATGTTACGAAAAAGATACCACACATATAAATGTGTGGAGGATAAAACTAAACTATAAGGTATATAGAAATGAGAAATCACAATATGATTAAAGGGATGATAGTTCTTGCGGCTTTGGTTTTACGCGTAAATGCCGGTTTTGCCGAGAATATCGACCCGAATAATGATGGCAGCCAGTACGCCTACGGCGAGAATGTCGGCTGGGTTAATTTTGAGCCGAATCTGCCTGAGCCAAATGTGGGCGCCACCGTGAGTGATACCCAATTGACCGGCTTTGTCTGGGCGGAAAATATCGGCTGGATAAATCTTTCGCCCAGCACATACGGTGGTGTCATTAACGATGGTACCGGCAATCTATCCGGCTATGCCTGGGGTGAAAATGTCGGCTGGCTCAACTTTAACCCACAGGTCCCCGGCGACCCCACTCACTACGGCGTAACTATCGACAGTGAAGGAAATTTTGATGGCTGGGCCTGGGGTGAAAACATCGGCTGGATACATTTTCGCTCTGCCTATATGGTTGATTTCGAGCGATTTGCCAATTTCGCGGACCAGTGGCTGGAAATAGGAACTGGGCTGGAGGCCGATTTATACGAAGATGGGAGCGTCAATTGGCACGATTTGAAAGTTTTTACCGATTATTGGCTCAATAAATGCCCGGATGATTGGGGATTATGCCCGCCGAGCTATAAGATTAAGACTTCCTGGCCTGCTGGGCCGTGAAAAGTTGCTCTACATAAACAATATGGTTTTATGGAGGAAACACAAATGAAATCGAAAGAAAGGGATGTCCTGTTTATTGTTATTCTGGCTGCTTTGCTATTTATAGTCTTTGATTGTTTCACAGGAAAGGCCGGTAGTCTTGAACCCTACGCTGCCCCGCAGCCGACGATGGTGACCCTCGACCATATCAGTGCCCAGATTGAAGGGCTATCTTCACCCGTCAAAAAGGTCGTGCGAGGAGTAATTACATTTGAAAAAGGGCCGAATGTCGAATTAACACAGACATTCTCATCGACGGTTGACCCCAATCGAAGCGTTGTTCTGCTCAGCGACGCAGTAGTTCTCAACCCTGATAGTAACCCCGGCGATGAATGGGCCTGTCGTTGTGGTGCATGCCTAATCGACTTGACCGACACGCAAATCACGGTGCTGGTTGAAGAGCATGCAGCCAACCAGAAAGTCAGCTATCAGATAATCGAATATAAATAAAGACAGAAAACCGGCTTGTGTTTTGCAATTTATAGCCGATTCGCTATTAGACCACAGCTAAGCAGGTCTGTTTCACAACTGACCAGTAGCAGGCTAATACCAAACTGTAATTATAATATTTGACTCGGTCTTTTTGCCCTGGATTTCGCCCGTGGTTGTGTTGGCTTGTTGTATCACAATACTGGGATTTTCCTTTAGCCATTTGGCGATTTGCTCATCAAGAAACTCCATAGCACCTGGATGCAGCTTTGTAAAGAAGGTCTTTACGCCTGTGATTCGGCCTGCACTGAGTGAAGCCGAAGGGTCGGAAGAAACCATTTGCTGCGTAGGTTTTTTTGCTGTGGGCTTTGTCGCCTCAATCTTATGTGCTGGAGCGGTTCCACTACCACCTAAGTTCAACGGTGAGTGTGATACACTCGTTTCGCCGGTATCATCGCCGCCAAGAGGAGTTGATTTATCAAGCTTATCTTCCGTGGAGATGGGGTCGTTGAGGTTTTGATTGCTGAAATTATTATTACCAAAATCATCCATGTTTTATTTCTCCAATAAGAATTAGATTTTGATAATACAGTATAGATGTGCCATAATCAACCGTCAAATAAAAAAGAGTAAATTGTTTTTTTATTTCATCAGTTTATGGCCACAAAAAAGCAAAAGAGCATTACTGTGGGGTTTGTATCGCTGGGCTGCCCTAAAAATGTAGTCGATAGCGAGAGGATGTTGGCTGAAATTGCCCAGGCAGGTTTTTTTATAACTGCTGAGCCGGATAATGCCGACGCCGTTGTCATCAATACCTGCGGTTTTATCGAGCCTGCCAAGACTGAGGCCCTCGATGCAATAAAACACGCGGTGGGCTGCAAAGCCGGTGGCAGCGTTAAAAAAGTAATTGTCGCGGGCTGTCTGTCACAAAGATTAGGCCGGCAGCTTTTCAACCAGGTCGATGGCATTGATGCCGTCGTTGGACTCGGCGAGCGAGATAATATTGCTCAAATAATCGAAAAAACTATTCGCTCCAATCAACCCGCAGCTTATCTTGGACACTTGCCTGAACAATGCAGCGATGATAGAGCCAGGTTACTTATTACACCACGCCATTGGGCATACCTGAGAATCAGTGAGGGCTGTAATCACCGCTGCTCGTTCTGCACAATTCCGGCAATTAGAGGTCGATTTAGAAGTAAACCCCTGGATATGGTTCTGGCCGAAGCCGTCGAATTGGTCTCAGCAGGCGTAGTGGAATTGAACATAATCGCACAGGACAGCACATACTATGGTCGTGATTTTAAGATGAAAATGGTTCGACAGGCTCACCATCCTGAGCAAAGTCGAAGGAATGGTCTAAGCAAATTGGTGAAAGAACTGGAAAAGATTCCGGGTCTGCAGTGGATTAGATTGATGTATCTATACCCAGCAGGAATTACAGACCGGCTAATCGAAACTATTACAAGGAGTGAAAAAACCGTTCACTACCTTGATATACCCATACAACATATAAACAACAGGGTTTTAAGAGCAATGCGTCGACCTGACAGCAGGGAAACACTACAACGGTTGATTGAGAAACTGCGATGTGCTATGCCCGATGTTGTACTACGGACGACGCTGCTGGTAGGTTTCCCCGGCGAAACCAACCAGCAGTTCGCTGAGCTCTTGGAATTTATCGAGTGGGCAGAGTTTGATGCTCTTGGATGCTTCAAATTCTATCCCGAATCCGGCACCGCCGCAGCTAAGATGCCTGCTCAGGTCCCTGACGAAGTAAAACGGCAGCGGCTCGAAGAATTGATGCTCACCCAGCAAAAGATTGTCTTTGCCAAAAACAAAAGAAGAATCGGCAGCGAGCTTACCTGCCTGGTCGATTCCGTTGACAGCCAAGGCAACGGACAGGGGCGTTATTACGGCCAGGCGCCCGATATCGACAGCGTTTGCATCATAAAAAACTGCTCTGAAAAAGCCGGCAAATTTATCAAAACAAGAGTTGTCGGAACAAAAGATTATGACTTGGTCACCGAGCAAATCTTGACTCCGCCCCACGGACGGCGGATAAATCCGCCGTATTTTTGGCGGATAAATGTCGTCAGACAAGTTTAGTGTTGAATTATAAAAAAGCAGAGGTAAACCCTGTTAGAATTTTTCCCTTTTTGGATCATATTATTGCTTGTTATAAAATTTCTAACAGGGTAAACTTTCTGGTATGTTAAGACTCATCCCTAATATACTGACTCTTGGCCGCCTTGTTTTGACCATCATTTTTCTGATTATGATTCTGCTATCGCCACGGTTCTATGCCGAGGGCGAACGCCCCTTCCCGGACTTTCTCGACTTCGCATTTATTCTCTTTGTAATTGCCGGCCTAACTGATTTAGTGGATGGCATAGTGGCCCGCAGGCTCAATGTAGCCAGCAAGTTCGGCCGAATGATTGACCCTCTGGCCGACAAGATTCTGGTCTGTGGCGCATTTATTTGTTTTGCAATAATCGACCAGCCGAGACTTTTCGATTTTGGGCCAAAGACGTTGGCTGCTATCCACTGGTTGGTAGCAGGTATTTTAATCCTGAGAGAGGCCTATGTAACAATACTGCGTCATACTGCGGAAGCTCAAGGTATTAATTTCGCCGCAACTATCTCAGGCAAGGTTAAGATGTTCATACAGTCTTTTGCTATTGGTACCGTCGTTATAAAGATGGCTCATGTGCAGACCGCAACCTGGGGATACTGGTTTACCACAGTTACTTTCGCTGTTATGCTTATCGTTACTGTGGTCTCCGGGCTGAGGGCAACTCAGCGAAGTCCCTGGAAAAAAGTGATTGACAGCTAACAATCCTGCGTTATCTGAGCACTCAGGCGTCAATTAACAAGCTTATTCGTAGCTTCAGAAGGATTCAGATCTATTTTGCTGAAGATTTCTTCTTCCAGTTTGAAGATTAATGGGTCAACTTTACTTATGCCAATATCGCTTTGAGTTTGCCCGGCGCGTAAATGAATATTTCTTTTATGAGCTTCCTCCAATCTTTCTTTCAGGGGCACAATTCTGTCGTGCATAATTCTTTTGTCGGCATAGTAAACAAGTTTTTCCTCCCAGGTAATCGGCTTTTCTTTTTCGTCGAGAATTGCCACATATCTATGTTTTTTTACAGTTGTA
>CAZUPG010000065.1:0-7763 GCA_964622085.1 uncultured Pirellulales bacterium
AATCTTTGAAAGTCAGACAAAAATAGGAGATAAGATACCTGAAAAATGGTTTGGAATGATTAAAAACATCTATAATTCTGGAAAGAGACAACAAGTAGAAGTGCAAATTAATGGAACAACACTTTTACTTCATCAGGTTCCTATAATTGAAGGCGGATATGTAAATTCATATGCAATCGACATCACCAAGCGCAAGAAAGTCGAGGAGGAAGTTAAAGCTCTAAATCAACAATTAGAGTTCATTTTAGGTGCCACCAAAACAGGTCTCGATATTATTGATTCAGAGTTCAACATACGATATATCAATCCTGAATGGAAAAAGGTATATGGTGATCCAGCCGGTAAAAAGTGCTATGAATACTTTATGGACCGAAACGAAGTATGCCCCGGCTGTGGAATTCCAAAGGCACTCGAGACGAAGACAATCACAGTTACTGAAAAAGTTCTGGTTAAGGAGAACAATAGACCCACTCAGGTAACAACCATACCATTTCAAAATAAGGAGGGAGAATGGTTGGTTGCAGAAGCTAATGTTGACATCAGCGAGAGCAAGAAAAAAGAGAAATTGATATTGGAGACAAACCGTCAGTTGCAGGATACTTCCCAGAAACTCCTTATTGCAAGACAAGAGCTTGAGGAAAGAAACAGGTCGTTAGAGAAAGCCCGCGAAGAATTGGAGAAGCGGGTTGAGCAGCGAACCGCGGAGCTCGCTAAGGCCAACAAGACGTTGCAGGTTGCCGATGAAAATCTGCGAAAAATGATAATGCAAAACGCTGATGGCATTGTTATTGTGGACGGCAATGGAATCGCGCGTTTCGCCAATCCAGCTGCGAATTCTCTCTTTAACCGCAAGCCAGAAGAACTCATCGGAGAAGTATTCGGCTTCTCTGTAATTACAGGCCAACCGACCGAGATTGAAATTTTTCGCAGAAATGAAAAACAAATCACGGCAGAAATGAACGTAGCCGAAATTGATTGGGAAGGTGAAAGTGCCAACCTCGTATCAATTCGAGATATCACTGAACGCAAGCTGGCAGAAGAAACACTTAAAAAGGCAAACGAAAAACTAACAGAATATAATCAGTTAAAAGACGAATTCGTTTCCACCGCTTCGCATGAGCTTCGGACACCGCTTTCAATCATTATGGGTGCGATAAGACTCATTTTAGATGAGATACCGGGTACAATAGTGGATGAGCAAAGAGATGTTCTAAATACGGCAACGGAGAGCGTAAATAGACTAACCAAGATTGTGGATTCTTTACTGACCATATCCAGGATAGAATCTGGTAGATTGGATTTACAAAAAACGGTTGTAAATATTTGTGAACTCATTAAAGATACTGTTTCTAACTGCAAGCCACTTGCCCAGGAGAAAAACCTTTCTCTCGATTTTGAAGTGCCTGAAGAAGGTATTGATATTTACCTTGACCCTGACAAAACAAGACAAGCTCTCGTGAATCTTATTTCCAACAGCCTTAAATTCACCCCAGAAGGAGGATGGATTAAGGTAACTTGTAGCAAACTTGATGAAGAAGTCCGGTTTAGTGTCCAGGATTCCGGAGTCGGAGTTGCAAAAGACGATATGCCAAGGTTATTTGACAAATTTACTCAATTCGGTAGAAAAGCAGGGCCAGGGGAAAAAGGGACCGGTTTGGGGCTTGCGATTGTAAAGAAATTAGTCGACATGCATAACGGTAGAATCGAGGTTGAAAGCGAACTGAACAAGGGCACAACCTTTACTATCTCTCTGCCATTAACTACTGAAGCTCCAGCAAAGGATTTACCTGCAGAAACTGACGAACTTGTGGAAACTACTCTTACTAATAATTAAGCTTATACAAAATATGGGGGTATAAAAATGGATAAAAAGAAAATACTAATCGTTGATGATGAAAGGGATGCACTGCTTATACTTGAGAAGGAATTGGCTGGCAGGGGATATTCTGTTATCTCCGCAGACAATGGAAGCGATGCCTTAAATTTGGCAAAATCACAACACCCCGACCTTATCATACTTGACATAAGGATGCCGGAGACGAATGGGACGGAAATTGCTGCGAAGCTGCAGGAGTACCCTAAAACTAAGAATATCCCTGTTATATATTTGAGCTGCCTGCTCCAGAAGAGAGAAGGAGAGGAACAAGGGCGTATTGTTGCTGAAAAGGTGCTCATTGCCAAGCCTTATAGTATAGAAGGATTATCAGCTCAGATAGAAAAGCTTGTAAACTGGCAATGTGTTCATAGCTAAGCCTTACAGTGTAGTAGGATTAGCAGCTTAAATGAAAAAATTACCATGTGTAGGCTAAGTTCACATTCACCATACCCAAATATAAGGTAGGCGTAGTGAAACGGTCAATGTTGTGAAAGCAACATTGAGTTAAAATAAGGGGGTGTTAAAATGGGGGTTCAAAACTGGTCAGATAACGTTGTTCTTGCTGAGCTGCACGCGGAACCGCAAATGAAGGATGAAATCCATAGCGTCACCGAAATCGCCTATAACAAGCACAACTGTGATGTGATAATGGATTTTTCCAGCGTGGATATAGTAACTTCCACAATCCTTGTGGGGCTCTTAATATTGTCTGAGCTGCTAACCAATCGTGGCAATAAGTTGGTCTTATGCAACGTTAGTGCCTCGACCCGAGGCATCTTTGCGGTAACTGGTCTTGAAGGGATTTTTGAATTTGTCGATGACAAGTTTGTCGCCTTAGCAAGCTTGCAGATGGTCAGTTAATCAGCAATGCTGACTGCGTGCAAAGAGGAGCAGAACATAGTTGAAAGCTTTAAGCTCGGTGTTGCTGGTTATATACTTAAGCCCCTTGACTATAGAAAATTCGTCGAGGCAATTAGAATAATCGACCCGTATTGGACATTAAGCGAATTGCCAAGTGGAGGCTAAGATAGAAGTATGTGCAATTGTTTCTATCTGTGATAACTTGTCAGTCATGGCCAAGAAAAAGAAAAAACCAAAGAATAAAAGAGATAAACTATGGGCTGAGGCAAGATTTTTCTTGACACAAAAAGCTACTTCGATTATTATTTTATTAATTCTCAAAGGTTCAGGATTTGTGCGAATTTTGAACGTTTTCATTTCTGCTAATAAATCTTTTTTTCTCAAAAATTTTTCAAAAATAATTGCTACCGCTGGTGTTATAATTACTTCCGCATCCAGCAATTTTCTCCCGCTTGAGGGCTTTATAAAGTTGTTTGCTGATCCCAGTGTGCTTTTTACCAGCTTGGCGATGTTTGGCTTCAACAGAATACTTTTTCTTTGTCTTGGGTGACGTCGCGGTAAATTCAGCATGATTTAATTCTGAATCTTCCTCATTTTCAAGCTCAATTGTAAACCCTGCTTTAATGAATGAAGCTGCCACCATTGTTTCATGAAAAGCAGGATAAAAACTTTCTTGGTTCTTTAACCTCGCGACAAGGCGTGCGTGCAACCCTTCCCCGTGCACTAAGTGAACATTGTGGGCGATAAGGTATAAATTATATGCCAGAGTCAAGTAAGCAAACATTGCGCCAGTCATAGGTGTTTCAATCAGTTCTCCCTTTTGTCTACTTGCCTTTTTTTGTTCTTTGCAAACATGATCATACCACTGAATAATAGGATGTCTTTCAGCAGGCTTTTTCTTTAATTCGGCACTGCCCCAATCTTTGCCAAACACTTGTATGACATAAGAATTGAGAAAACTTGGAAAGGTCTTCCAGTTCTCTTCTTTGTCAAAACACGCTCTATTACCAACAGCGACGAGCCTATACCCTTTAAATACTGTGGAGATAATAGGTCGCCCGAGTCCCTGCTGTTGTTCGCGTTGCTTTTGTTGAGCTTTTATCTGTTCAAGCCTTTTCTTAACATCCGTGGGGACCAATGTCTGATTAGTTCCTCGGTTGTTGGTATGGCGACCCGAGCCATGACATTTTTTAAACTTCAAACCACTTCCACAAGGACATGGTTCATTTCTACCTATTTTCCTTTCAGAATTCTGTGACAATCCATTGCCCCTTTGTAGTTTACATTCTTATTCCTGGTATAATTCTTTTTATCCAAAGTCCAGCATTTCCGCAGCTTTTCGCTTCCTGTCCTCGGTCAAATCCGAATACCTCATTGTAGTACGGATGTCAGAATGACCAAGTTGCTCCTTCGCAACGATAAGGTCTCTGGAGTTCTTTTGTCCGTGAAATCTTAGCTTGATTTTTTTGCTGCAAAGGTTATACTATTGAGAATCGTTTTTCAAGGCTGGATTTGGCACTAAAGGAAAATCATAGGAGGCGGAAATGAGAAGATTATTGACAATTCTATTTATTCTCTCAGCCGGTCTGGCACAAACGGCTCTGGGTGGTTCAATCACTGGAACAGTGGTAGCAGAAGCCACTGGCAGTCTAAAAGATATTGTTTCCCGAGACCCCAAGGTACAAATATATCCGGTAAGCAAGCACATTTTTTCGCAGACGAATACTTGGGCCGCTTCTGGTTCCGGGATCGATGATGCACTACCATGTGCCAAATGTCTCATTGAACAACAAGCAAAACGGGTTATTATGTTGTCAGGTTGGTTGTGGTAAGCGGTGCAACCGCTGAATACTCGTCAAGACCTGCCGACAGTTTACCAGCCAGATAAAATTCCGTTTTTTACATGGCTGTTATCATTTCTCCGTTGCATTCCTCAAATATTTCCCAATTTTCTGCAAGATTTCGGAGGGTTTCTGACTCTGGTCAAATAGGAAAACAAATTATGAACTTTTTACCAAAACAGAGGATTTAATATGGTAGGTCAAATTGGCCATACTCGCATACGGCAAGCACTGTACAGCTACAAAATACTGGCCGATACTTCTTTTTTAATGCAACCTGGTTTTTTACAGTTTGCTGCTGAAAATGGTAATCTTATTTGCCGAAATCCGATACTGGTATCCCGCCTTGTCCTCAATGAGGTGTATCAGCTTTGTAAAAGCAGGAATGCACAGAAGCAAAATGCCGCTAAGCGCACTTTGGACATACTTACAGATCTTCTCAGGCGTGGTTATGTAGAGGTCCGCCACGAAGCTTCAGACGAGTATGCTGACCTGGTCATCCAGCGAGTCGTGGAACAACACCTTCTGACTCACGATTTTCTGGTACTCACAAATGATGTCAGTCTTATGGAGGACCTCTATGCCAAGAAGCAGAAGAAGTCTGTTCAGAGTTCTCGTGACCTTATAGTGGCCAAGTTGCACGGTGCTTCGCAGAAACTGGAGATTTTTATCCCAAAGAGAACCACTGTAAATCATTCTTGTAAATCGCTTGCTGGTACTTCCTCCCCTCGCGGTTTTCCAAAACCTTTTGCTGCCACTACAACTTTGTCGTCGTCTTTTGACAGCAAACTGAACGCATGCACGACGATGAAGTCTGGTGACCAAGTGCACTTGTCAGATGGGTCAGTGGTGACTCTTGGAAAAGAACTTGCTCATGGGGGAGAAGGCACGGTTTTTGAAATAACTGGTAGCGACGAGGTCTGCAAGATTTACCACGTGGATAAGTTGACATCGGATCGTGAGCAGAAGGTGCGGCTAATGATGACCAGAAAACTGAGCGCACCCGCCATTTGTTGGCCTTCAGCATCAGTCTTGGATAAACATAGAGTATTTCGCGGATATGTGATGCCCCGTGCTTCCGGTAAACCACTTGCTCATGGTTTGTTCGTCCCAAAATCATGGCTTGAGGAGAATCCAGTGTGGAACAGACAGCACTCAGTGCGGTTTGCTATAAATATTCTCGAGCGCATATCCTATTTGCATCGGCTGAACGTCCTTCTTGGAGATATTAACCCTCTGAATATCTTGGTCAAAGATGAGAACACCATATATTTTGTCGACTGCGATAGCTACCAGATAGAGGGGTTTCCGTGTCCTGTTGGCACGGTAAACTTCACAGCACCGGAGATCCAGAAGGTGGATTTTCAGACTTTCCTCCGGGCACCGGAGCATGAATTATTTGCTGTGGCTACCTTGCTATTTATGATACTTATGCCGGGAAAAGCACCATATAGTCACCAGGGAGGAGAATCCGGATATAGAAATATCCAGGAAATGCACTTCCCGTATCCTCTTGGCGGGAACCACTCAGATGGCGTTCCACTGGGTCCTTGGCGGTTCTGCTGGTCGCATCTTACCTTTGGAATCAAAGAAGCATTTTACAAGAATTTTCACAGTGATCATAGACATCAACCAAGAGTCAAATTAGGGGAGTGGTTGAAATTATTAAGAGATTATGAAAAGTTGCTTAACCTTCCAAAACACGCCTACCATGGCCCGAAACGGCAGATAGGGTTCGATTTATCGATCTTACCACAAAATCTGCGGATTGTGGCTGGTCAAGAGAATGTCCCCGGAGACAACGGCCAAACTGACATGGGAAAAGAGTTTTGTAAGCTTAGAGTTGCTCATGCCCGAAAGGGCTCATTAGGTAGACAGCTTTCCACATTAAACAACAAACCTTTTGTTCGTAAGCCGATTTCTATTAAGAGCCAAGCACAAGGGTATGCACATAGTCGTCCGACTGTTAAGCGACCGTATACGTTTCATCAGAATGTTGTTCCCAAGAAAACATCCGGTTTCTTAGGATTTTTGAAGAGGTTTTTTCGATAGTAGTAAATTGGTCCCGGCTAAAACGGGTAAATAATAATGTAGAAACTATTATGGAAAGGAAAAAGAAATGATTGAAGAAATCATGCAATTAAGAAAAGAGGACTTGCTTCTCAATCCGACAAGTCGGGTTCCTGTAGCATTATGTCTGGACGTTTCAGGATCTATGACAGGCAATCCGATCAACGAACTAAATGAAGGTATCTGTCTTTTTTTCGATGCTCTTCATGGTGATGAGGTTGCAAAAGCAAGTGTGGAAGTGGCCATTGTGACGTTTTCCGACCGGGCGGAAATCAACCTGGATTTTCAGGGCTTAGATCGGATTGAGGCACCCCCAGTTTTGACAGCAGGAGGAACTACAGATTTAGGCGGAGGTGTTAATAGAGCTTTGAATGTGCTTGAGACCCGCAAGAATGAATACAAACAAGCAGGAATCGACTATTTCCAGCCGTGGCTTGTGTTGATGACAGATGGGCAGCCTACTACTGACAAGCATCTCTCAGCTTCGAAAGGGGCCCTGAACCTGGAAGCACAGGGCAAACTCGTTGTGTTCCCAATCGGTGTTGGTTCGTCTGCGGACATGAATGTTCTATCTATGTTCTCGAAAAAGAGGCAACCTTTGCGTCTGCGATGTCTGAATTTTCCCGAATTTTTTGAATGGTTATCCAAGTCGGTTGTCAAGGTGTCTCATTCACGTCCTGGCGAAAATGTCCAAACGGATGTAGGAGGAATAAAAGGATGGGCGGAAATATAGATATTTCGTCTCAATGGCGTGTTGCTGGCGCAAGTGTGATCGGTAGTTCGCACCAGAAAGTCGGGTCAGAATGTCAGGATACTTGGGCCTTGAGCCAAGCTGTTCATCCGGCTAGCCTGGAGGTTGTTACCGCTGCCTGTGTCTGTGATGGTGCAGGCAGCGTTGGCAAATCTTTTGTAGGAGCGAAGCTAACAGCATTTGCAGTCTCTAACTGGCTTCTTGAACACTTTCCATCTGCTTTAGAACTGTCGCAGGATAAGATCAGACAATCGTGTCTGGCCAAGGTAAGGCGGTTGGTTCGCCGGGCTGCTACGAGGTCAGGGTATCCGTCAAATGAGTATGCTGCTACTCTTGTGGCTGTATGCGTTGGAACAGATGGGGC
>CAZUPG010000066.1:0-7621 GCA_964622085.1 uncultured Pirellulales bacterium
GAAGTTATATAGCCAAATACTGTAAGCAGAAACCATATTGCAGCCCAAACCAGCACAATCAGCAAAAAAATCACAGCTATCGTTTTCAGAGACTTGGGAACAATATTCCAGCCCCGTATTTCCTTTAGGGCATAACCGGCGAAGCATAAGACGAGAAGCCACCCCCAACGCTGGAAGTAAATCTCACCTAACCATTTGACGGAGACTCTCGTTTTTTCGAATACAAGGAGCAGCCAAGGTATTATACCAACTACAAATGCACTCACAGTCAGGGTTATAATTAGTGCGGTCTTTTTGTTTTCAGCCCGCATTGGGAAACTCCTAAAAATCATAGATTTTCCACTGGCCCATTTCGTCTCTGACAAAAGTTACAGGATAGCCATACGTTCGACCATCTTCCTGGCGCAAAAGGTCATAAACTACCATATCGGTATCAAACCTTATGAAAATCATCTCGCCCATATCATCTACCATTTGTGTAAAGTATGGTCGAAGTTGTTTCAGAAGTGGACGATAGTTATCTGCTGATACTTCAGCAAAATAACTGACCGCCTCATTGACATCATCAGCTAATAGAGCAGTCTTGTACGACTCAAAATTATCTAATGGGTGAGGGCCGTTCAGCCAGAAATAAGCAAAGGTTTCCAAATCATTGGTATCAACGGCTCCGCTATCATCAAAATCGCCTTTGAGGCTGCTGCCGGACTTCCGCCAGTTCTCGGCAAATATTGCAAAATCGGAAAAGTTGACTATTTTATCGTTGTTAAAGTCAGGATAGGCGTTGGGTTCCGGAAAACATTCAATTGCATCAGCAATTGAAGCCATAGCCAATACAACAATGGCAAATAAAAATATTTTTTGATTATACATGACGGAATCTCCCAAAAGTTCACCACTACACAACTAACTTTGGATTGTAACCTTTTCTTAATGCTTCTACAAGGTCTTTTTATCCAAATTTGAGTATTTTTTGCCTATGTTTGACATATTCAGCACAGCTTGATATTATGTTCTTTTAATTTGATTGGAGTCTAAAGTGCAGACGAGGTAATGCCTCGTCTTTGTTGTATTTGCTTGTGAGGTCTTTCTTTTATGGCAAAACGAAAAATAGTTTTGAAAAATAAGCCATTTATGCTGATTATACGTGACGGCTGGGGCTATAATCCAAACCCGGCTGAAGACGAATATAATGCTATCAAGCGAGGCAGCACTCCGATAGACGACATGCTAATGGCCGAGTACCCTAACTGCCTTGTCCATACCAGCGGAGAGGATGTGGGTCTGCCGGACGGGACGATGGGTAACAGCGAAGTTGGACATCAAAATCTCGGGGCAGGAAGAATCGTTCCACAGGAATCTGTCAGACTCAGCAAAGCTATTCGTGATGGGTCGTTCTTTGAAAATAAGGAGTTTCTGAATTTAATCGATTTTGTCAAAAACAGCAACGGCAAGATGCACGTTATGGGCTTATGCAGTGACATTGGCGTACATTCCTTGTTGGACCATCTATATGGCCTGCTTGAGCTGGCGAAAAGAAGTGGTATAAAAGATGTTTTCATACACGCCTTTACCGATGGCCGGGATTCGCCGCCGAATAGCGGAGCGGGATATATCGCCGATATCGAAGCGAAAGCAAAAAAGATAAGCGTAGGCAAAATTGCGACGGTTATGGGTAGATTCTATGCTATGGACCGTGACAGCAGATGGGACCGTGTGCAAAAGGCATACGAATGTATGAGGATAGGTAAAGGCCTTAAAGCTACAAGTGCAGCAGAGGCAATTTCCCAAAGCTACGAAAAAGAGGTAACAGATGAGTTTATTGAGCCGACGTGTATTGTCAATGAGGACAACGAGCCGATAGCTACTATCGGCGACGGTGACAGTGTGATATTCTTCAACTTTCGCGGCGACAGACCTCGTGAAATTTCGCGAGCATTTGTTGAGCCGAGTTTCAAAGAATTCGCAAGGCCAACCAGGGCAAATATATATTACGTTTGTATGACTGAATACGATGCGACGATACCTGCGCCGGTGGCATTTGCGAAACCGCCAAAAATGAAAAATATCCTGGGGGCATACTGGAGCACTCTTGGACTGAAGCAATTTCGATGTGCCGAAACAGAAAAATACGCTCACGTTACGTTCTTTTTCAATGATTATACCGAGAAGCCCTTTAAGGGCGAAGACAGACAAATTGTGCCTTCACCGCGTGTTCGAACTTATGACTTAAAGCCCGAGATGAGCGCCTATGAAGTTGCGGATATTGTACTAAACAGACTTGACTCGAATAAATATGATGTGATAACAGTCAATTTTGCCAATCCTGATATGGTTGGCCATACAGGTGTGTTGGAAGCGGCGATTAAAGCGGCTGAGGTGGTGGATGAATGCGTCGGTAAAATCTTAGACAAGGTCAAAAGTATGGGTGGAGCAGCGATAGTTACAGCCGACCACGGCAATTTCGAGAAAATGATAGATAGCAGCCCTGACAACCCACACACCGCCCATACGATTGGTGATGTGCCGTTGATTGTATTCGACGAGAGCTACAAGGGCAAGAAGCTGCGGGAAGGTGGGAGATTGGCCGACGTCGGGCCGACTCTGCTGGAAATGATGGGCCTGCCGCAACCAGAAGAGATGACAGGACAATCGCTGTTTGAAAAATAAAATCTGGTGAGAAAAAAGCAAAAACCAACCTGTTTTATTATCGCAGGACCAAACGGTGCGGGAAAAACTACGTTTGCATTACGCTATTTGCCGCAAATAGCTGGTTGCCGCAACTTTGTCAATGCCGACCTTATTGCTTATGGTATTTCGCCTTTTGACTCATTATCAGCTCAATACGAAGCTGGTCGCCTCTTTCTTCGCGAGATATATGCAAATATCGACAAGCGGGTAGATTTTGCTTTTGAGACGACATTGGCTGGCCGCAGTCAAATTAGTCTGCTGAAAAAACTCAGGCAGGATGGCTGGCAGGTGGTTTTGTTTTTCTTATGGATACCTAACGCAGCTTTTTCAAAAAGCCGAATTCGTGAGCGAGTGGAACATGGCGGACATAATGTTCCTGACGATACAATTTATCGCCGCTTCCCTCGTACACTACATAATTTCATAAAGATTTATATTCCGCTTTGTGACAAAGTACTTTGCTATGATAATTCAGGACCTAAGCCTGTTCCTATCTTTGAACAGGACGGTAAAATCCGACGTATTTTCATTCGAGACTTATATGAGAGAATTTTGAGGCAGTCAGATGACTACAAAACGACCAAGTAAAATGGCGATAGAAGCTGGCAGATGCCTTAGAAAAGCGGTGCGCGAGGAATTACAGCGAAAAGCATTGCTCGGCCAATATGTTATTATAAACCGTAATGGCAAGGCCTGCCGTGTTTCAGCTAAACAAGCATTAAAAATCGCCAGAGCTAAATGACAAGAGACAACGTTTGCATTAGAGCGGACTATGGAAAGCTACTTTCACCGGCCACCTTGCAATAGAGGGCGAACAACTTAGCGAGACGTTCGCGAGTAAACACTGCCGGCCTGTTGAGACCATAGTTTTTACGGCCAACCACATATTTGAAGTCGAACCACCGCTTATCTGGCTCCGAATCCGGAATTGTCTCCCACATCATCGGCAAGTAGTCGTCATCGTCGGAATCAAGCCCCACTGCCTGAACGAGGGTCAGTACTGTTCTATGCTTACGAGGGAACTCGAACTTGATTTGCATTGCCTTTTCCTTGCCGCAATGCAAACACTGTTTGACGAGGAGATTTTGGTCCCACGAGGAAGGACGCAATTCGTCCCACACAAAACGGGCCATTAATAATTTGGTCTTCTCCCCACAATCTTTGCACTCCCACCAGTAGCCAGGCATAGCTATTTCTCCTTTCTGCTTTAATAGCTAACTTTTGATTATATGGTTTGCAGACAAAAACGCCTTCTACAAACCAGAATGGTAATAGGTCAAATTATACCAATATCTCCGCGAATATCCTACCCTGCCTACCGTAACACGTCAAATGAAATCTTGTTAATTTTAGCCACTATGCTGTCCTGATTGTGGTAAAGGAACATGAAGATACTAATTTTTTTAAATTTCAGTGTAAATCTTGTGTTAATCAGTGTCTTAATTAAATCGCTGGAATTCCATAAAGAAACGAATACAATAAGACAACTATGGGACAGATAAAGGTTCTTGACCAAAATATGGTGAATATGATTGCTGCCGGTGAGGTGGTTGAACGCCCTGCCAGCGTGGTCAAGGAACTGATGGAAAACAGTATCGATGCAGGGGCTACAAAAATAACGGTCGCTATTGAAGATGGAGGGCGGAAACTAATATCAGTTACCGATAACGGCTACGGGATGGACGCTGATGACCTCGGGCGGGCATTTGAGCCGCATACCACCAGCAAAATCAAAACCAGCAAAGACCTCCGGGCTATATCTACGCTCGGCTTTAGAGGCGAGGCATTGGCGAGCATCGCATCTATTGCACAGGTCAGAGCTGTGAGTCGAAGAACAGATTCTGCTGGTGGAAACTGCATTGAAATTGACTGTGGAATAAAAGGTAGCGTCAGCCCGGCTAGCTCAGATTACGGTACTACAATCCAGGTCAGAGATATTTTTTATAAGCTGCCTGCCAGGCGTAAATTTCTTAAAACCGCAAACACCGAAATGGGCCATATAATTGAGCACTTTACACGCATTGCACTGGCCAATAGCCCCCCTGCTTTCTTAGTTGCCTCTGCCCCCTTGTCTTCTGTCGAAGACAGAAAGGGGGCAAGTCGAGGCAGCAGGCGGAAGCAAGAAGAAGGATTGGATTTGACTTTGATACATAACGGCAGAGAGCTTTACCGGCTGGTAAGCCAACAGAGTCTTCGACAGCGGATAAGCGAATTATTTTCATACGAACTTGGCGAAAATTTGCTTGATGTTGAAAATGATGAAAAAGGAATACGTATTTTTGCCTTAATGGGCAGGCCAAGCGATTCGAGAACGAGTAATAAATTTCAATATGTTTTTTTAAACGGCCGATTTATTCGTGATAAATTTATTTTGCATGCTATCAAAGAGGCACATCGAAGCAGCATCGAGCCAAATAGATTTCCTGTGGTCTTTTTGTTTATTCAAATGCCCTACGAGGATTATGACGTGAACGTACATCCCACGAAGATTGAGGTGCGTTTTTACAATGCCAATTTGGTACATTCTCAAGTTCTTGGGACTCTGCGGGAAAAGCTTTTATCGGCAAATCTCCAGACACAGGCAAAATTGCCGACCGCAGCAATTCCAGCCAGAGTGGCGGTTCCTGCGGCAGGCCATAGAAGCAGGGAAATTGCCGATGCGATGGCTGAATTCTTTAGAAAACACAAGCCCGTCCCAACGCAGCAGCAATTTACACGTGAAATGACAGATGCAGAGTGGATGGCGAAATATAAGGTAAAGGACATAAAGCACAAAACCCTGCAATCAGAAAGAAAATTTATGCAAATTCATGATAGCTTTATTGTTGCGCCGACTGACGACGGATTTATTATCATCGACCAGCACGCACTTCACGAGCGTATAATATATGGGATTTTATCCGAGCGATTACTGGAAAGTAAGCTCGAATCACAGAGATTGCTGATACCTGAGAGTTTCGAGCTGACCGAGGCGCAGATTGATGTGCTTAAAGCCAACACCGAATTGATAGAAAAACTGGGGATTGAGCTTGTCCCGTTCGGTCCGCGGACTTACGCTGTCCAGGCATTTCCAACCCTGTTGGCAAAGGCGGTACCGGTTGATTTTGTTCAGGATTTAATCGACTTACTCGCTGATAAAGGTGTGAGTCTCGATGCAAAAGGTCTGCTGGATGAGGTTTTGAATATGGTTGCATGTAAAGCGGCAATAAAGGCAGGCCAAAAGCTGAGTGACAGTGAGATAGAACAGCTGCTCGCAGACGAAGAAAAAGCGGAATTCACAAGTCGCTGCCCGCACGGCAGACCCACCACAATAAAATTTTCGATAAGCGATTTGGAAAAGCAGTTTAAGCGGACATGATATGAAGTTTCTATGGATATTATTGGGACCCCATTTTGCCCGCCGTAGCCCGGCAATACGTCGCAAAATGGGAACCCTGTTGATAATTGCCTTTATCTGCTTAGGAACTTTTGCTGTCATGCGTCATCGTCATAATCAGGATAGAACTTCTGAGCTGAATTTAACCGAATCTTCGAATAAACCTACAAGGATTGTTTCGCTTGCGCCTAATCTTACTGAGATTCTTTTTGCATTGGGGCTCGGCGAAAGGGTAGTTGCGGTTTCCAGCGATAGTGACTATCCTTCTGAGGCAGCGAACAAAAATAAGGTGGGGACATTCTGGACACCAAATATCGAAGCCATTATAACATCTAAGCCGGATTTGGTGATTACGCTGCAGACCCGGACCGAACATCAAAAGGCAGTCGCGGATAGTTTAAGACGGTTGCGGTTTAAGGTTTTGACCCTGAAGATGGAGAAAATAGAGGAGCTTTTGACGGCAATTGAAAAAATCGGCACGGCGACAGGTAGCGAGCAGCGCAGCGATGAACTTGCTAAGAGTATTAGTAATCAATTAAATATTCTGCAATCGAAGGTCAGCTCAGCTGATAAGGTCAAGGTTCTGTGGGTGGTACAGGTTGAACCCTTGCGTGTAGCTGGCAGAAATACCTTTATAAACGAATTGATAGAGTTGGCCGGCGGAGAAAATGCTATCGGCCCTACTATTGCCCAATATCCATCCATAAGTAGTGAGGAACTGTTGGCCTGCGGTGCAGGGACGATAATACAATCAGCGATGGGAACAGATGATATCCCTGGGCAGCAACAAGCTGCAGAGGTCTTTTGGAGCAGATGGTCGAGCTTAACTGCAGTCAAAAATAACAGGATTTACGTTATCGAACCGGACACTACTTTGAGATTGGGACCAAGACTTCTGCAGGGCGCAGAGACAATCGCGAAATGCTTACACCCAGATATTTTCAAGCAAACAAGCGATTCCGCACAGCAGAGCAGGTAGAATGTATGAAGGAAAAAGTGATATTTTCCTGGAGCGGTGGCAAAGATAGTGCATTAGCATTGTACGAACTTGTAAAAAGAGCGGACTATGAAATAGCAGCTCTGCTTACAACGCTAAACCGGGACTACAACAGAACCAGTATGCACGGTGTACGGCGGATTTTGCTCGAACGACAGGCACAATCGCTGGGTTTTGCTCTTGAGAAAGTGCTCATTTCAAAAAAATCTTCTAATGAAGAATACGAGCGCAAAATGCAAGATATTCTGAAAAAATATCAGGCTGCTGGCGTTTGTTCCGTTGTCTTTGGAGATATCTTTTTAGAAGATTTAAGAAAATATCGGCAAGAGAACCTATCGAAGATAGGAATGAAAGCCGTTTTCCCAATATGGAAATTCAACACAACTGAGCTGGCCAATACATTTATTGATTTGGGCTTCAAAGCGGTCATTACCTGTATCGACTCGAATGTTCTTGACAAAATATTTGTTGGCAGAACTTTCGATGAACAATTTTTATCTGAGCTTCCTCCTGGAGTTGACCCCTGTGGTGAGAACGGAGAATTCCATACATTTGTGTAC
>CAZUPG010000067.1:0-7608 GCA_964622085.1 uncultured Pirellulales bacterium
TCACCTTTTTGGGAAACTTTGAAGATTTCCTTCAAATATATTCGTAGCATTATATTAATTTCATATCACAAGACACGTTAGCACGGTTAAATTTTTCCCTACAAAGACGAGGCCATCATCAAAGCGATGAAAACACTTAATACACAAGTTCCAGCGTTTTGTCAATAAGATAATCCCGCCCTTGCTAAGGGTAGGTTGGCTTTTTGCAATGTAATGCGTAGCCGTTTATGAAAATCGCCAGGTTGGCCGGGTCGATTTTGGCGTCGGCTGCGATTTTTTGTATCTGCTCATCGGTTAAATTGTCGGCGTTTTGCTTTTCAGCCGGTGTCATTATTGCCAGTGCAGTTTTTAGCTGCTCTAACTCCTCAGAGCTTGGTGCGGCGAGCATCGCCAGCTCGCTGCTGCCTTTGATGTCCTTGAACTGTTTTCTTATCAGCTTGCCATATTCGCTGTCAGAAAACCGGGCCACTTTTTCCAGATATTGCTCAATGGTAATCATCAGGAGCTTGTTTGCCACTAAGGCACAAAGACACGAAAAAATGAAAAGCACTAAACACTAAACCCTAAATAAATTCAAATTACTAAAACTTAAATGACCAAAACAATAAGTTTTGAACATTTGGACATTTGAGTTTTGATATTGTTTAGGATTTAGATATTAGAATTTAGGATTTAATAACATATTAACCAACTAACTAATCAACTAATTATCTCTTCTCTTTGTGACTTCGTGTCTTGGTGGCTCTTTCCTTTCCTTTATCGTCGTTTTGTTTTTCCCTTGCGTTTTATAATTCTCTTTCTTTTCGAGCGTTGTTTAATTTTTCTACCTGCGGACATAGCGGCGCTCAATGTATTCATATTAAATCCGCCGCTGAATAAACTCTTTAGTCCGCCTAAACCTCCGCCGCTGAGGGTTTTGAGCATATTTCTGCTTCGCGTGAAAGTTTTGACAAGGCCAGAGACATCGTTCGGCTGAACACCGGCTCCTGCAGCAATTCGCCTTCTTCTGGAGGAGCCAATGACGTCGGGGTCGCGTCTTTCCTGTAGCGTCATCGAATGAACAATGGCCTCCATTCGCTTTAGTTCTGAGCCGTCAAGGTCCAGGTCGTCGAGCTGCTGGCCCATTCCAGGCATCATTTTGAGCATATCTTTGACGCCGCCCATTTTTTTGACGGCCTGCATCTGCTTTAGAAAATCATCGAAACCGAAGGTGCCCTTTGCCATTTTCTTTTGCAATTTCTCAGCTTCGGCGGCTTCGAATTGTTCCTGTGCTTTCTCAACGAGTGTTACAATGTCACCCATACCGAGGATTCTGCTGGCCATGCGGTCGGGATGGAATTCTTCGAGCTTGTCGAGCTTCTCGCCGACGCCGATAAACTTGATTGGCTTTCCGGTTACGGCCTTTACGCTCAGGGCGGCGCCACCTCGTGCGTCGCCGTCGAGTTTGGTAAGGATGACGCCGTCAAGCTCAAGCCGTTCATTGAATTCTTTGGCGGAATTTACAGCGTCCTGGCCGGTCATCGCATCACAGACCAGGTAAATCTGGTGGGGGGTGACGGCTTTTGCGATATTAGCTATCTCGGTCATCATTTCTTCATCGATGTGCAATCGGCCTGCGGTGTCGAGGACAACGACATCATAGCCATTTTCCTTGGCGTGTTTGACTGCATTTTTGGCGACCTTTATGGAGTCTTTGCTGTCTTCTTTATAAACATCAATGCCGGTTTGCTCGCCAAGAATAACGAGCTGCTCGATAGCAGCGGGTCTTCGCAGGTCGTCGGCGACGAGAAGTGGTTTTTTGCCGCTTGAGACCAGATATTTGCCGAGCTTCGCGGCGGTGGTGGTTTTACCGCCGCCCTGCAGGCCGGCTAACATAATTACGGTAGGCCCGGGCGAGATAAAATAGATGCGTGTATCGACCGGCCCCATCAGCTTGGTTAGCAGGTCGCTGACGATTTTTATCATAACCTGGCCGGGATGCAGACTCTTTATTACATCAGCGCCGATGGCGGCCTGGGTAACATCCTTGCAGAATTGCTTTACTACATTGTAGTTGACATCTGCCTCCAGCAGGGCTTTGCGGACATCTCGCATAGCATCCGAGATGTTGGCTTCGGTGATTCTGCCTCGGCCGGATAGCGACCTGAAAACAGAATTGAATTTTTCGGTTAGTGATTCAAACATTTCTCGACACTTATGCGTCATTGCTTCGCCCCCGTTTCTGTCTTCGACAGAAGACACGGGGGCTCGCAATGACAACAGCAAAGGAAGAATTGTAAAGCCGCAGGGGCGATTTTGCAAGGGTAAAATCCGCTTCGCAAGTATCAGCGGCTATGGCCGAATACCTTAATTAAGGTTTGATAGATGCAGAGGTCAGATATCGAAGTCTTTGGAGCTTTTAATGAATTTGTTTTGCAGGATTATGCCTGCGATAGCGGGCAGCATCAGCACGACGGGCAGAAACCATTTTTCAGTGAATACATGTTCTTCCAGTTTCTCAGCTACACCGAAATACTGATATATTATCGCCAGGATACCTGCCGACACAAGTGCACTGCCGCCTAAGCTGGTAAAAAGCATGACTGCAACTTTGAAGATGATAAATGAAATCATACCGCCGGCGATGACACCAACAAGTGCTCCGGCCCAGATGTATTGTTGCGGCAGGTCGACGGCGAGCCAGCTTCCACCTGTGATAACTCCACCTGCAGCCGCACCTAAAAGGCATACACCCCACCGCATCATTGGTATAGAAAAGACAGCAAACAATATCATACATAAAATGCCCAGCCAGATTTCGTTTCCTCCAACAAGTACTCTGTTCGTATAAACTCCGACAAATAGTCCAATCAGGGCAAAGCTTATGGCTACCAATATCCTGAAAACCCGCCAGCCATAGAAAAGACACACTATTCCGAAAGATATGAATGTAAACGCTTCGAGCTTATCTAGCGAAGTAATGTGCTGCCAAATCACATCAATTGGAATGACTTCTTTAGCTGCCTCTGCCTCTGGTGCTTGAGCTGCCGTTTCGGCCGCTTGTGCAAGGATAATAGCATAATCCATTATTAGACTCCTTAATGAATTCTGTTTTTACTGAATAAATTATGTACTTCGCCAATTGTGCGCTATGTTGTCAGGTTCTTGATGAGCTTTATTTGCTTGTTTTTTTCTTGTTGGTTGTCTTTTTGGTGATTTGCAGAGTAACAGCTGCTCGAGTGTACCGAAGATTATCATAGCAAGGAAAACTGCCAGATAAAATGAGCTGCTGTAACAAATGTGGCTGATAGGTGCGCTTGTTTTATACAATAACAGCGAAATCATACCGGCAAAAATAAGCATCGTACCCAAAGCTGCGCAGCAAAAAGCCGAAGCTAAACGGTAAAGGTAAAGTCCGGCCAGTATGAAAATTACTACCAATATTGCTATCACGGCCCAGTTGTGTTTCGGCATCTGTGAGCCGGCTTGTTTTACCTTGTTGGTAACGTCAATGATGTACATTTTCATTGTTTTTAGACTGCCTCGTACACTCATAGTCAGGTCCGGCTGTGATATTTTGTCTTGAGCTATTGGAATTGCTGCTGCTGTCTTTTCAATATACGGACAGGCCAAAATAATCAAGGCAAAAACTGCTGCTAAACTGGCTGTGAGTATTGTGATAAATACCCTTTCGAAGATTACAGCAATAACTGCAGCGATTACTGCCAGAACCAAAGCTACGATATTGTGTCCGATTACAAAAAATCCGCAAATACTACCACTAACCGCGCCTAAAATTGCGACCAAAATTTTTCTAAAACCTAATCCTCCAATCCAGAGAAACAGTCCGAACAAAACAGCCGCTAATCCTAAGCCGATTAAAACTATCGGGCTGAAGCTTACAGCCACTCGTTCGAAATTTTGGAGAGATTCGGGCATAATCGGGACTCCGGCTCGGCCTCTCGCCTCTGGTGAAGCTGAGCCGCCCAGATGAGTTCGTAGCTCGTTGTTCGTTTCACTACTGCCGACCTCTGACTCATTAAATACTACCGCCTATATTCATTATCGGCCTGTTTGCACAATTTCCGTTAGATAGTTGTCGGGACTCCGGCTGGGCCTCCGCCCAGACGAGAGTGATTTGCAGATATGAGGCCAAAAATGGCAGTTTTGGCAGGGCAGGGCAGGGAGGGGTTGCTCTGTTAGAAGGCTGAAGATTCGCACTCTGGCTTTCCAAGGGTATTTCTAACGGCGGTTTACTCCACCAGACGTATGGCGGATAAATGCGGATGAGAGGAGTCGAACCTCCACGTCCTTAAGGGACACAGGCACCTGAAGCCTGCGCGTCTGCCAATTCCGCCACATCCGCTCGGGACTGCGGCTGGGCCTTCCAGAGCTACGGCACGCTCCGCCGAGACGAGCGCCCAGACGAGTACAAAAACCAGTATTAACGGTTTTCATTATTTCGTCAAGAGTTTTAGTGTAAAGGCCCTTAGAAATTCTATTGCTCTATTGAACGGTTACTGTGTTTCTTGGCACGATTAGGATAGTATCGGTTATATCAGTTTTGCAGAAGCAAAAGTAGCAGAGTCAACAGCATTGGTTTGAGCTGGCAGTCGGGACTCCGACAGGTCTTCGCCCAGACGAGCTGCCCTATATTTTGACGCAGATTTCGCAGATTTCGCAGAAAGATAAAAAATTATCAAATATCTGCGTTAACCCCGTTAGAAATTGACGTCTTACTTCTAACGGGGTTAATCAGCGTAATCAGCGTCTGATAAAGACAAAATATTACTCCAGCTTTATAAGAGCATTAAAATAGTTTTTTAACTGAATTCACTTAAGGATTTTCTTAAATAAACCGATAATTTTCTTGCGTTTGATAATTTTTTATAGTATATTATAGACAGAAAATTGAGAGAAGGGTAAAGCTACACACCTCATCGGGACTACGGCTGGGCCTTCGCCCAGACGAGTTTTGAGCTTCTTACCCTTATTAGGAAGGCTAAGTAGAGTGCTCAATGCTCGGTTAGTGCGATTGTCGGGATTAAAACCTGATTAAATGACAGTATTTGGTACTAAAGGTGGAGGTGAGCGAATGGATTCTACACGAGCAACCACTAACACTCCTCAGACGGAAAACAGTCCTCTTTTCGGTGAGCTGCTTGTCTCTAAGGGTTTAATAGACCGGAAGGAATTAGCCAAAGTGCTCGACGAACAGCGTGAGCATGGCGGCCGACTTGGTGAGGTGCTGCTTCGACTCGAAATGCTCAATCGTGAGGATGTTACTCGCTCGTTAGCTGAACATCTCTCGATGGAGTATATTCGCCTCGATGACATCGACAAGGTGAATGTGAACACTGCTCGAAGATTACCTGAGAACATCGCCAGGCGATTCTGCCTTGTGGCCGTCGGTGAGACAGATAACATAGTTACAGTTGCGATGGCTGATCCGCTTAATGTTATCGCAATAGATACAATCACGCTGAAAATGAAGCGTCAGATTAAAATAGCAATAAGCTCACCTCATGAAATCCGCAAGGCGATAGAGCTGATTTATCATGGTTCCGACCTGGAAGAGCAGCAGCTCCGTGACCTGGTAGAGCTTGAAGTTGATGGAGAAGATGAGCAGGAGGATGGATTTGGAGAAGATGTTGCAGAATCGGCCCTCAATAGTGAAATAGCTGCAAGCAAACCGCCTGTGATTCGTTTCGTTGACTTGCTGTTGAGCCAGGCTGTTAAAAGCAGAGCAAGTGACATTCATATCGAGCCTCAGGAAAGAACAACTACAATCCGCATGCGGATTGATGGCATGCTTCGTGACATGGTTCCGCCGGCCAGAAAGATGCAGGCAGCGGTGGGTGCCAGGGTTAAGATTCTCTCTAATATGGATATTGCCGAACGCAGATTGCCACAGGACGGCCGATTCAAAATGAAGGTCTCCGGCAGAGATATAGATGTCCGGGTATCGGTAATACCTACGATATACGGCGAGAAAGTCGTGATGCGGATTTTGGATACTGCAGCGGTTGACCATAACTTGGACAACCTCGGTTTTGAACCAGAGCTTCTTGAAGAGTTCAAAACGGTATTGTCTCAGCCGCACGGCATCGTAATTGTCACGGGACCAACCGGCAGCGGTAAAAGTACCACCCTATATTCGGCGTTAAATTACTTAAGGGACCCGAGGAAGAATATCACAACGGTCGAGGACCCCGTCGAATATCGTCTTGCGGGGATTAACCAGATTCAGGTCAAGCCGGAAATTGACCTTAGCTTTGCAAAGTGTCTGCGGGCAATATTAAGGCAGGACCCGGATATAGTTTTAATAGGTGAAATTCGCGACAAAGAAACGGTCGAAATTGCGATAAAGGCGTCTTTAACCGGCCATCTGGTTCTGAGCACATTCCACACCAACGATGCGCCAAGCGCTATAAGTAGATTGACATTTATGGGCATTGACCGTTATCTGCTGGCCTCTACACTGAATCTGGTTGTGGCTCAGCGACTGGTAAGGAGGATTTGTGACCGCTGCAAAGAGCCGATAACCCTGAGCGAGCAGGTTATCAGACGCCTAAATATTAATCCCGAACAGGTCCGTGACACTGTTTTTTACCAGGGTCGTGGGTGTAAGAGCTGTGGTGGCACAGGTTATCTGGGTAGATTGCCCATATTTGAGTTCTTAATTGTGGACAATAATATGCGGGAAAAGCTTGTTGCTGGTGCCAGTGAGGCGGAAATAAGAGCTATGGCACGCCAAAAAGGTTATGGCGGACTGCTTGAAAGTGGTGTAAGCAAGGTCCTGCAGGGTTTAACCACGGCTGATGATGTTCTTGGCGCAACATTTACGGAAAAAATAAAAGCGTAAGAGTGAAATAGCCCCGCCTATGTTGCATGGATGGGATAAAGCAGTAACCTGAATTTTTGCTAAACTTGGCTTCTACGGACGCCGAAGTTGTAACACGGCCATTCTGGCCGTGTTTTCACGGACTGGAAGCCCGTGCCACTATCGAGAAAGGTTTGTCGAATGAAAAGCTATAAGTATATTGCTCGGGATGCATCAGGGGTACGGAAGGAAGGTTTTATGGAGGCAGGTTACCCAAATGATGTGCTTGCATGGCTTCGTGAAAAGGGACTCACTGCTATTTCTATTGATGAGGTATTCGTGGGTGTCAAACAAGCTCGGCGAAGACCTCGCAGAAAACGTGTTAAGTCGGCAGACCTTGCAGCGTTTTGCTGGCAGCTGACTACAATGTTAGAAGGAGGAATTCCTGTTACCATTGCTTTGGATACCATATCTGAAGATATAGAAAACCTGCAGCTTCGGCAGGTTCTACAACAAGTCTCAGAAAAGGTGAAAAAAGGAACGCCTTTTTCAGACAGTATTTCTGAATTTCCGAAGGTTTTCAACCCGTTATTCTGTGCAATGATTTTGGCCGGTGAAACCGGCGGTACGCTTCCGTTGGCACTACGCCGGCTGGCGGAATATCTCGACAATCGCGATAAATTGGCGAAAAAAGTTAAAGGCGCGGTCGCCTATCCTGTCTTTGTGCTCACGTTTATCATTCTAATAGTGGTATTCATAATGGCTTTTATTATTCCGAGATTTCGCGTCATATTTGACCAAATCGG
>CAZUPG010000068.1:0-7601 GCA_964622085.1 uncultured Pirellulales bacterium
CTCAGCCTATTGCAGAGCTGTCTTTTGAGTTTATTCCTGAGTACCTCCAACCCGTACTAAATTGTATTGACTATCTATCAACACTTGGCAAAGCGGAATTTAATTACTTTCTGGCAGACTTGGCTTTGGCTTTACCAGAGTGGGTTAATGCGGATAATATGATAGATATGTTGCAAACCTTATCAGGCAAATCAATGATCCAAGGCGATATTTATGTTCGATTTCCTGAAGCGAGGAAAAAATAAATGCCAGCATTATCCGAAGAACCGATAGACGTTGTTATACCTTACCATGAAAAAGATCATGATGTTGTAAAGCTATGCATCGAAGCGTGCTTTAAGAATATCAAAGGCCTTAGGAATATATATATCGTAAGTAAAAGCACAAACTTACACATAGAAGGTATTCGTTTCATCAATGAGGATAAATTGTTTTCCGACAAACTGAA
This sequence comes from uncultured Pirellulales bacterium, assembly GCA_964622085.1. Classification (GTDB taxonomy): domain Bacteria; phylum Planctomycetota; class Phycisphaerae; order Sedimentisphaerales; family Anaerobacaceae; genus CAZBWE01. The sequence continues at coordinate 449 of CAZUPG010000068.1, forward strand.
CAAGAGCTATATCGAAGATACTTGGCGGAAGATGGGTGTAGAGAATTTAAACTTATCCGGTTGGCTTTTCCAGCAGTTTATAAAGCTTGGGGCCAGTTATGCAGTCACAAATTTGAGTAGTAATTATGTGGTGGTTGACGCCGACGTAGTTTTCTTAAGGCCAATAAAGTTTTTTGAAGGCGGCAAAAGTCTCTTGTCCTATGGCAAAGAGCGCTTGGAGCACGATTATTTGTGTTGTGAAAAGCATAGTAAGATTTCAGCTTTAACATTCGTGAAAGTGTATTTAAAACGTGACTTAAAGTGTGTACAATTCCAAGGACGCGGTCCAAATAGTTTATTTGAGGAAAATAAAAGTGAACATTCGGCTCAAGGTTTTAGGACTCGATAAAGTATGCTAAATAGAGTTAAAGTAATACAAACAATTATTGACCGCATAAAGGCAAAGACATATTTAGAAATAGGTGTAGAGGGTGGGCATACATTTCTAAGAATCAATGCGAGGGAAAAGATTGCAGTTGATCCTGAATTTAAAATCCGAAGAAAAAAAAGATTCAAACACATCTTTAAGAATCCATCTAATCTTTTTAATACGTATCACCAAATGGAAAGCGACACATTCTTTGAAACAAAATCGAATAAATTGGCAAGGCGAGGCGTAGATGTGGCTTTAATAGATGGACTCCATACGTATGAACAGTCATTACGAGATGCTCAAAATACTCTGAAGTTCTTAAATCAAAAGGGTATCATTGTTATGCATGATTGCAATCCCCCGTGCAAGACAGCGGCATACCCTGCAAGCTCATTTAAACAGGCCGAAAGTCTGAATCTGGATGAATGGACTGGTCAATGGTATGGAGATGTATGGAAAACAGTTTGCTACCTCAGATCAACTCAAAAAAACCTCAGGATTTTTGTACTAGATTGCGATTGTGGATTAGGAATAATTACTAGAGGAACGCCAGAAAATATCCTCAGTTACTCAGAGCAGGATATAAACAACCTTACCTACAATAATCTGAATGAAGACAGAACTGAGATTTTGAATCTTAAGGGTCCAGACTTTTTTGGAGAGTTCATAAAATCCATTTAGAACCACGGACCTATTTCAATTTTATATTGTATATTAGAAGGGCTAAAGAGAATAGAAACGTATATCGAGAGGTCGATGCGCAATTGATAGATATTTGCCTATGGACGATGTTATGTTTAGCCATATCAACAGGGATAGAAAATTTATAAGGAAATACTTATGAAAGAAAAAAGGGCGCTTTATGCCAACCGTTAGCGTAATAATCCCAACTTATAATCGCAGTAACCTTGTGAAAGAGGCAATTGAAAGCGTGCTGCAACAAAGCTTCACCGATTTTGAAGTAATTGTTGTTGATGACGGCTCGACCGACGACACTCATTCTGTCGTCCAACAGATATCAAACGGTAGGATAAGATATCATTACAAAGATAACGGTGGGCAATCCAGCGCTCGAAATCTTGGTCTTGTCAAGGCAAAAGGCAAATATATTGCTTATCTTGACGAGGATGATTTGTGGCCTTCAGACTACCTGGAAACCGTAGTAAGACAATTAGATACAAAAGAAGACTACGGAGCAACTTATACGCGTGTAATTGAATTATATCCTGATGGTAGAAAAAGGGAAATGAGTATATCAGAACGTTATAGGTCAGGATGGATTACAAAATATTTTTTTGTCTTCGGCCCATGCCTTATGCCCTCAGCTACTTGTTTTCGTAAATCTGTTTGGGAAGGTGTTTTTTGGGACGAAGCACTCAAAAGATGCCCTGATTATGATGTTTTTTTGAGAGTTTCTACTAAGACTCAGTTCCTGTTTGTCCCAGACACTTTTATAATAAAACGGAGCATGCCTGATAGTCTTTCAAGTTTAAAGGATAACATCGGCCTAATTGACAAAGCGCATACGTTAGAGCGATTTTGTTTTCACCTCGGCGGGAATAAATATGTTACGCCCAAAATGGCGAATCGCAAAATAAGCCGCGCTTATCGCAAGGCAGGCAAAATTTCTATGGCCTTAGGAAATAAGCATGCCGCAGTGTTATTGTTTAAAAAAGCTATAAGCTACTATCCGGTGGATCTTCGTCTTTACATTAATCTAATACAAGCGTTATTGAAAAATATACGGAGCCAAAATATTCCTGATTGGCAGATGCCGGAAGCCTTGCCACCATATATAACTGTGACATAAGAATTTCGAGATTGTTAATAGGAACCATCTATGCACAAAGCAAAACGAATATTTGTGATAGCGGATTTTAAGGACGAGGCAGTCAGGTCTATTCGTGCCCAGCCAAGAATGTGGGTAAAGGGTTTGATTCGGCTGGGACATGATGTACAGCGATTCAGCTATAGAAATATACTAACGCAATTTAACCCTTTTTCCGGCAAGCACTTCAGGCGATTTATGCCGCGATTTGCCAGAAAAAGAGCCGACAATATTCTCACTGAACAAATTGAATTGTATCACCCTGATATAGTCTTTTTCCTCGGTATGAAATATATTACCACCGATACTGTTCGAGCAGCCCGTAATGTTGCACCCAGTGCCGTCTTTATAGGAAGGGATGAAGACCCGTTTCCGGAGAGGAATCCTGCTCGGCTTGCGCTTGCAAAGGAAATGGATGTGGTCATTACTACCAGTGCTGGTAGATTTCTGAAAACCTACAAGGATGCCGGCGTTCCACGCTGTGCTTTTATCCCTAATGCCTGCGACCCTGATATTCAATACAAATATGAGGTGCAGGATGGATGGAAAACAGATATCATCTTCACAGGTAGAGCCGAACATACGCGGCTTGGACGAAATGATGAAAGATATAATCTTATTTATAAGCTCTCTAATATGTCAAACGCTCGGCTTTATGGCTGCTTCGATAATCCGGAAGTGGATGGAATCGACCTGTTCTATGCTATAAGTGCTGCGAAGATTGGCTTAAGCATCAATACTGCTAACGATGTTCGGCTTTACCATTCAGACCGACTTACAAATTACATTTCTTGTGGTACATTTGTGTTAGCTAAGATGGTACCTGATTCTGACCTGCTCTTTGAAGATAGTGTGCATCTGAAGTATTTTGAAACGGCTGATGAATTTTTTGAGCTTGCCGATTGGTACCTCAAGCACAAACAGGAGCGTGAAAAAATCTCAAAAGCGGGGATGCAAAAGGCACACGCTGACTTTAATTGTCAAAGAATAGCTCAATATATGCTCGACTTGATTGAAACTGGTAATTGCAATGCCCCTTGGGCTGAAATTTTATAAATTCTTTTCTTAAAATATTGAGACCAACAAAACCAAGAAATGAATCTTCTCGTATTGAGTAATAACACTAAACGAGCAAGCTTCAGACAACGAATTGGGATATATCTCAATACGCTGAAGGAAAACGGAATAAATTGCGAGGTTGCTCAGTTACCATCCAACACTTTGGCGCGTCGAAAGCTATTTAAGCAAGCAATAAATTCCGACGGCGTTTTCCTTCATAAAAAGGGCTTGAATTTCTTTGATGCCTTCTGGCTGCGTCGATACAGCAGAAAAATCATCTATGATTTCGATGATGCTGTAATGTATAGCCCCAAGACACCGCAGTGCAACAGCTCATCGCACTTTAACCGCTTCCGCAGAACCGCCAAACTGGCTGATTTGGTCATCGCCGGTAATCCCTATCTTGCCGAACACGCAAAAAGATTCAATACCAAAGTCCAGATACTTCCCACTGGTTTGGACATCAATGCTTACAAGGTGTATACTAATCTGAAAAACGATGGCAACATCCGCCTCGTCTGGATTGGTAGTAAAAGCACATTACGTTACCTCGCAGAAATCAAACCCGCCCTTGAGAAAATCGGCTCTCGTTTCAATAACGTAGCTCTGAAAACAATATGCGATGAATTTCTCGATTTGCAGAATATACAAGTTGAAAAACACAGGTGGTCTGAAAAAACGCAGGTAGCAGATTTGGCTACGAGCGATATTGGCCTGGCACCATTGCCGGACGACCGTTTTACCAAAGGCAAATGCGGCTTTAAGGTCTTGCAATATGCAGCCGCAGGCCTGCCCATAATCGCTTCACCTGTGGGCGTTAATGCTGAGTATGTCCGTGATGGCGTTACCGGCTTTTTCGCCACAAGTTTATCTCAGTGGTCTGACCGAATTACAAAGCTAATAACAGACCACGATTTAAGAGAAACGATGGGCCAGGCAAACCAGAATATGGTTCAGAGTTTTGATGTCGATATAATTGGCAGGGGGCTTGTTAATGTGATTGTAAAGACTTTGGAAAACTTAGCTGTAGAAGGCGAATCACCATAATCAGCGGCGAGGCCGGCTGGATTTATCAAAGTAGGATATTATGAGCGCGATAATTAAAATTGACCTTGATAGCTTGATTGAAAGTGGAAAGAAAGTAATTGTTGAATTGGGTTGTGGCCTTAAAAGAAAAGAGGGAAGAATTAGCATTGACAGGATTGATTTGCCAAGCGTGGATATAGTTTCTGATTTGGAGGAGGGGCTTTCTTTTCTACCCGATAAATCGGTGGATGAAATTCATTGTAGAAGTATTCTTGAACACATAGAGAATTTTGAGAACCTGATGCGAGAGATGATCAGGGTTCTGAAAAGTGACGGAATAGCTTATATTTTTGTGCCTCATTTTTCCAATCCATACGGTTATTCAGATTACACACATAAAAGATTTTTTGGTCTGTATACCTTTTATTATTTCGTAGACACAAATCGCCAGCTAAAAAGAAAAGTCCCTGATTTCTACACGGATTTGAGAATAAATATCATATCTCAAAAACTCGTATTCAAATCCCCGTTTTGGTTTAGAAGGAAAATCAAAAAATTTATTGGGTTTATATTCAACCGCCATCAGTCATTGCAGGAGTTCTATGAAGAAAATCTTTGCTATGTATTCCCGTGCTACGGCATCGAAGTAGTATTCACGCCGGGCTCATAGTGGGTACACAACCTGCGTCTTTTGCCCGACAAATCTTGTATAACCACTTATATTTATGCACTTTCATCCCATCGAGGTCTGTTAAAACAACACCATTACCTGTAACCAAAATATTTGAATGCTTTAAGTCGCCGTGAGTGATTCTATATTTGCCTAATCTTTCAAGCAGCTCCGCAAGCTGCCCAGCTACCATTGAGTGTTCCTCTTCAGTGATACTATCCCGCAGAAAATCATATAGCATTTGGCCCTCGACGTATTCGGTTATCAGATAGGATTTCCATACGAGCTTATATTTACGATGCTCGAAGTAAGCCACTGGTTTCGGCGTAGGTATTTGCAGCATCCTGAGCCGATGTGCGTGCAGCCATCCCCGTCTGGCGCGGGACTTTTTTATTGTATGACGCAGTGAGTGGATAAACCCCTTATGATTATATCGTTTGACCACCAAGTCTTTACTATTCCACATCAATCGGGACACATAGCAGGTATTGCCGTCCTTGAGAATCTCTCCTTCATCCATTAAAGCATCTATTTGTTCTATAAAATTAAGCGGCTCTGCCTCCGAACAAAATGCCTTGTCAAATACGCCGATAAACTTCTGACTTCTGACCCTTCGACTTCGCTCAGGGCAGGCTTCTGACCCTTCGACTTCGCTCAGGGCAGGCTTCTGACTTCTGACTTTTATTCGCAGGTATCTCTTACTTGTTCGCAGGCACTTTTTTAACCCTTTCTTGGTACCTTTTTTTCGATGTACTATTACCTGTTTTTGAATTATTGCTCGGTCTAACTTTTCAAGATGCCATCCGCCCTTCGGCAGTGAGCTCAGGACAGTCGAACTGCGGGTGCTAAAATACTCCTGACAAAGCTTTTCAATAGACACCGTATCGCTGTCCGGCAAATAGCTCGCTAACATTGCTAACTGAGAAAGACCGGCATTCTTATCAACTTCGTACCGCAAGAATCGCATCTGGCCTGGGTCAAGTATAAAGACCTTGTCACCAGCCAACAGGAAATTTCCTAAATGCAAATCTTTTTGTAAAACCCCCTTGTTGTGTTGTTTCGCCAATTCCTTACAAACCAGAATCAACAAGTCCAGCTTCTTAGCCGGTTCTGCTGTTTTTTGAAACGCATCCAAAACTGTTGATGAATCAGCTATTTTTTCCACTACTACCACCGATTGGCCATCTTCTGTTTTCCCATAGAACAAGGGTTCAGGCGAACTTAGTTTTAACTTCGTTAGCTTGTTCAATCCCTCCCACTCTCTTTCAAGATGACGCCTTGAGCTGAACTTATGCGAGAATACTTTTGCAATCACACTTCTATCATTCCACAAGGCATCATAAACCTCACGCCTGCCGGGAATAACCCGCAAAAGGGACGTACACGATAAAGATTCTTCTTTATTTTTTGAAGAAGTGTGCTTAATTAAAAGTTGAAATGGAAACTTAGCCATCCGATTTTAACTTTAGCGTAAGTGCCTTAGCTGAATTATGATATTTCAACGCCCGACAATAATTATGCCTAACTGGTTGGCGAGTTTTATTGTCTCAGGTTTGTCAATAATTATTGTTTTACCTGCTTCAACAACGACGCACTTGCCTCCGTTTTTTGCTAAACTTCTAATGGTGTCAGTACCTATGCATGGTACATCAAATCGCATATCCTGATTTGGCCTGGAGGTCTTTATTAGTGTCCAGCCACCCGATTTACAAATCTGTCCCGCCCGCTCAACCATTGCCGCTGTACCTTCTGTCGCTTCGACAGCGATAACCTCTTTCTCCTTCACTGCAATTGCCTGGCCGATATCAAGTTCACAAAGCTTTTTCACTATGTCCCAGCCAAACTCAATATCACTTTCAATTGATGCGCTCATATGATGTTCTGTCATCACGCCTTCGCTTGCCATATGCTCCTTACAATACATTGTTGAGTTCTCCAAAACAATTCCGCCGCTGGCAAGCTCGTCGGCTAAAGCACAGAGCAGCGAGTCATTAAGCTTAGGTTTGCCTCGCAGCCGCCAGTAGTATGTCCTGAATGCTCGCCAGTCGGGTAGATAGCGCAAAATTCGCCAGGGCGTAAAAAGCTGTCCCTTGGCAACTCGCCCAACCATAATCGTTCGCCTTACGCTGTGCTTTCTTAACTTTCGTATCCAGGCCCC
>CAZUPG010000069.1:0-7582 GCA_964622085.1 uncultured Pirellulales bacterium
AACGGGCACAAAGCAACGCTAATTTTGACTCGAAAGTTTTGTTCGTGAACAAACACGGCCGGCGGCTCAGCACACGTAGCGTTCGTCGCAAGATGGACAAATATCTCAAAATGGCTGGTTTAGACCCAACAATTAGTCCACATACACTGCGTCATAGCTTCGCAACACATATGTTAAACAATGGGGCAGATTTGCGAAGTGTTCAGGAGCTGCTCGGCCATCAATCGCTATCAACAACGCAGGTTTACACACATCTTACTACATCAAAAATAAAAGAGGTTTACGAAAATGCTCATCCAAGAGAACAGCAACCACCAGCACAAAAAGGTAACGAGGGTGATAACGGGGAGCTATAAAAGCTAACGAATGAATAACCGACTGCGAATAAAAAGGCCGCTTTTCAAAGCGGCCTTTTTTATGGAATTCTGACGTAATACCCAGTACCTTAGTCATTTGCATAGCGCAGTGACGGTTTGTGTCAAGAGAGGTTTTGCTATGCCGGGTGCATTTCTAACTGGGCTTTTGGCATATTGAGCCCAAGTCGATATGAGAGAAAATAGTTCTTCCGACCCAGAAGTATGCCTGGTTAAGAGTGTTACTATTAATGTTAGTGCAGACGTCTCGCAGAAGTTCTTAACGTTAGTAACTACGCGAACACGTTAGATTGCAAGGAATGGTTCCAATTCCTTACGGAATGCGAATATCCGCCGCAGTTGTCAACAGGCTGCCGCAAACAGAGAAGAAGCCCATCAGGTGAAAATGGCTGAGTGATATTAGTTTCTCAATAATACTCTTTATGACGATGAACCCATGCGTTTATGCTTAATAAGAGCAGACTTTTTTCTTAAGATGTACAATATGATATCTGTAACACTGATAATACCCACAAGCCTGCCCTGATCCAGTATCGGCACTCTTCGAAAGTTGTTGTTCATAAGACAATTACATATGTCAAATAGGTTGTCGTTTTGGTTGAAACTGACCACTTCTTCAGTCATGAAGTCTTCGACGTTTCCCGGCTCTGCCTTCGGGTCATAGAGCAACTTCAGCATATCTTTTTCTGATATTATGCCTACAAGGTTCATATAGTTATCAACAACGGGTAGACCGGTAATATCCATCATTGCAAGTATTTCCATGGCCTTATATATTGGTGCTTCTCTTGTTACGGTCGCTAACCCACACTTCATAACTTCACTCGCGCTGGGAACGTCTTTATGCTTTGTAGATTCCTCAGCCATACTTTCTGGCTTGAATTTATCTTTGTTGGCCCTTATGAGGTCCGCTCTACTTATGATGCCAACTATATTACCGCGGCGGAGTATAGGGACCCTTCGAAAATGATTAGTCATAAGACTGTAGCAAACATCGAGCACGCTGTCTTCTTCGTCGAAACTAACAACCTCTTTGGTCATATAGTCCTCAACAATTCCCGGTAAGAACTCCTTGTCAAAGAGCAGTTTTAGCAGGTCTTTCTCGGATATAATACCGACCAAGCTTGTATCATCTACAACTGGTAGACCGCTGATATTTTTCTCCATCAGCAAACGTATCGCCTCGTATACCGACTCGTCCTTCCTGATAACAACCACGGCGCATTTCATAATATCTTTGGCCATGAGAGGCTCATTTTCGTGCTCTGCGATACCCAGAATCGATTGTGTGTTTTTCGTACTTCCTGAGGATTTTTTGCTGAACATGCTATTTCTCCTATCCCGACCACTCACTCCGCTTACTTTTCTTATCCAACTACTTTTCTACATTTTCCTTTTTCAAGGCACTCATGATTTTACCCACTAAGTCTCCACAATAAAACGGCTTGGTGATATAATCGCAGATATTGCAGGACGAAGCTCCAACTATATCTTCCACGTCGTCAGAGACGGTACACATTATCACAGGAATGTCTTTCAACTTTTCCTGTTTTCTGAGGTGCTTGAGCGTATCGTGGCCGTTCATGACTGGCATATTAATGTCAAGCACGATAAGATCCGGTTCTTTATCTGCTGCCTTCGTGAGCCCTTCTTCTCCGTTAGCAGCAGCAATAATCTCACATCCATAATACGCAAGTCTCTGTTGAATCGTCTCGGCTATATTAGGGTCGTCATCGACAACAAGTATCCTGGCTCGGTGAGATTTACTTTTTTTCTTAAATAATCCTAGCATTTGTAATTTTTATTTCTAAATTTCCTGTATAAATATCTCGAGTTCCATTCGTAGCAGAATCGGTTTCTAAATTTCCATCGGCCTAAATACAAAGTGACTTAAGCGAAAATCAAGTCCGGATAGGCACAGTGATACATACTTTTCATATTAGAAATTCAAGACGTTTTATCAAATGGATATTCGGTCCAATTCCATTCCCACATTAATCTACATGGTGAATTAAATGTTGATGGATATGCTTTGAGGGTAGAAGAACATACGGATAGTAATTTTATGGAGTGGAGCCCCACGGGCATAGCCCGTGGCACCTCCATCTTCGGCGGAACCCGCCGAAGCATCCGCCTACGCTAAAGCTTCGGCGGATACCTTTTTCGCATTCATCCACGGGTAAAACCCGTGGCCTTCTGCGAAGGCGGGTAAACATGCCCATACCCTAAGAAACATTTACTTACAAAAATCTCGGCTTAAAAGACGGCGATAAGTTTATAGACAAAATTCAGGATAAGGAATACATTTATCAAGACGGAAAACTCAACCAGGTTGAAAAAGAAAGCAAATAGTTTCATCAGGCTATAGCCTGTGGCACGGCCATCTTGGCCGTGTTTTCACGGGCTGGAAGCCCGTGCCACATCCGCCCTGGCAAGTTCGAAAAATCCACAGTTTTTTCCAATTCTGGTATAATAAGAGGAGGTAACGGCAAGTTTGCTCTTTGACAGATTCAAAACGACCCAATTAAGTTTCAGCTTTCAGATAAGTTGTTTTTGTGGTTCCTATTAATCTCAGTATTATTTTTGCTGCCAATATATTCCGGTATAAGCTCTTTTACTTTCTGAACTATTTCGGCGTAGTCTTGCGTCTGAGCAATAGTTACCAGTTCGTCTATAGCTGTGCGAATCTTATCCCTGTTCATCGGAATGTTCTTCCATATAGCGATTTTCGGATGTCTTGTGGGTTGCATATCTTCGCCTTTTATCGAGAGCTCTTCAAAAAGCTTTTCGCCTGGTCTGGTGCCTGTGAATACTACTTCAATATCCTCTCCCGGCCTGAACCCGCTAAGCGTAATAAGCTCTCTGGCCAGGTCCACAATTTTGACGGGTTCGCCCATATCAAGCACAAAAATTTCTCCACCTTTTCCCATCGCTGCCGCTTGCAAAACAAGCTGGCTGGCCTCCGGAATGGTCATAAAATACCGCTTCATCTCAGGATGTGTAACCGTTACAGGGCCGCCATCAGCAATCTGCTTTTTGAAGATAGGTACTACCGAGCCTTCGGAGCCCAGCACATTACCAAACCGCACAGTTACGAAATGTGTTTCACTGGTTCTATTTAGGTCCTGAACATACATTTCTGCAATTCGCTTTGATGAGCCCATCATGCTGGTCGGATTAACGGCTTTGTCGGTACTAATCGCTACAACATTAGTAGCGCCATATTTATCCGCGGCATCAGCGATGTTTTGCGTACCTATAACATTGTTTTTAATGGCTTCGCCGGGGTTAAGCTCCATCAAAGGCACATGCTTGTGGGCAGCAGCATGAATAACAACCTGCGGTTTATAGTTTTTGAAGACCTCCTCTACTCGTATTCTGTCGGTAATATTGCAAATAATTGTTTTTATTCGGGCTGTGGGAAATTGTTTGCGTAACTCCCGCTCTATATAAAACAACGGGTTTTCAGCCTGCTCAACCAGCAAGAGCAGCTTCGGCTTGAAATTACACACCTGCCTGCACATTTCCGAACCGATGGAGCCGCCGGCACCGGTAACGAGAATTGTTTTATCTTTCAGAAAATCTTCTATTAAATCCAGGTCAAGCTCAACAGCTTCTCTACCAAGCAAATCGTTAATATCTACATCTCGAATCTGGGAAACACGGAATTTACCTGAAGCAATATCCGTAAGGGATGGCACTGTGCGAAAGCGGATTTTAGTGCCTTCGCATTTTCGGATAACGCGCCTCAGCTCCTTATGGCTTGCTGAAGGCATTGCGATGGCAATTACTTCGATGTTGTGCTGCTCACAGATATTGGGTAGTTGCTCAACGGTACCGAGTACTGGTATCCCGTGAATATACTTACCTTGTTTGGCAGGGTCATCATCAATAAAGCCTATCACCTCGTACTCGGTGACGGGCATACGGTGAATATCTCGCAAGAGGGCTTCACCGGCATCACCTACACCTATAATGAGAAATCGCTTCAATCGGCCGGCTTCAGCAGTGCGAAATTCCTCGTAGTACAACCGTATCAGTATTCGCAACCCGGCCAGTAGCAAAACCGTGCCAAACATGTCGGCTACAAATACACCCTGGCTGACCTCACGTATGGCCTGTAGCTGTTCGTTCTGCTGTAGCTTTTGAATAACTAAGGTTATGCCCTCTGACTCCTCAGCAGAGGTTACACCAACCCCCATAAGTGTCATAAATAATACATACCACAAGACCACAATTATCAAAGTGCTAACAAGTGAAGCCCGCAGTATTCCGATAAGGTCGGATATGCCGGCATAGCGCCACCAGCCACGGTACTGCTTGAAAAGTCCGAATATCGGAACCTTGATTATAAGAAAAAACAACAACAGAGGAGGATATTGATTTGCAAGCCAATCCCCTCTGAACACCATGTAGTTCGCCAGCAGAAAAGAAAGCATCAAGGAGGCGGCGAAAACAGCTATATGAGCAAATATAATAAGAGGCTTGCGGAGCGTAAGCAATATAGCAGGGCGAGAAAATGGCCGTTCTAAACCGTTCTGATTCCTGTTTGTCTCTGAGTCAGGCATAATGTACTATTTATCGTCATATTCATTACCCCACATAATCACTCGTAAGTTTAATTTTAACAACAGCTTAGGCATCTGTCAAAAAAATATTCTTACTTGTGTCCGGACAGCAAAGTTAAGTTCTAATATCTAAATTCTAAACAAATTCCAATGACCAAAATTCGAATGACCAAAACAGAGAGTTTTGAAAATTTGGTCATTCGAATTTTGAATTTGTTTAGTATTTAGTGCTTAGGATTTATTCTTCGCTGTTCAAAGCAGGTTTGGATTCTGTCCCAGATTTTCCCTCATCAGCGAGGGTATAAACGTCGTCCAGCGCTGTATTATCGACCCTGTTGCGCATAAGTGCATAAATTATAGTATTGGCGGAGAAATAAAAGCTTATCATAAAAGAAACTACCAAGCCAATAACGGCCAATAAACATAAGTGTACCAAAAAAGCTGCAATTGATTGCGTCCAATTAGTTCCTGTCAAACTCAATGGACCAATCAGGTTCCAAAAGCTTGGTCCAGTCCAGATAGCTGTAAGCTTGCTGTTGTCGCCCAGGATGCTAAACTGCAATAAAAGGTGGGTAACCAGGAGCAATAAAAAAGCGAAAAACCGTACAAACATATAACAAATTGCGCCATAGACAGCAGCTACAGCTGTATAAAAGCCCATCTGCCATGGCTTTGAGTATATGTAACTAAAAGAACGGCTTATCGCATCAAAACAATCTGAACCGTCACAAGCCACGGCAGGGAACATCAGGTTGAATCCGGCAACGGTTCCAATTAAAACAACTGTTATCAACGCCCCTGCAATCAAAGCTAAAAATACAAAGATGCCTATAATCAACTCACCGACCCTCGGAATATTGCCTACCAGCCCCAATAGAAAGACGAACACACCTATGAAGATAATTATGCCAACTGGTGCCAACGGTGTGGTGAAAAAACTCGTGAACTTTTTTGCGCTGAAGCGCAACGCCTCGGTCAAGCCTGGTTTTTCCCCACGCGCAAACTGCAACGCCGCAATTCGGCAGATAGCACCACCCGCAACGGACATCACGGCAAGTATTATAACAAAAAAGATGGTGCAATAAAGATAATGGTTCTTAAACACCTCTCCCACCACTTTGAAATACTCAGCGATATTCGCAACCATATCTGGAATGTTGAACGCAAATAGCGAACATAGTGCACCGTGAAACCTTCCCGCTGCAGCACGCCAGAGTGTTGAAAATACACCAGTTTCGCCTTGTGAACCTGATGCGGCAACAGCTACCAGATCCATAATCCAACCAGCCAGGCATATCATAGCCACTGCTAAAAAAGCGATTATCAGTTTGCTTGGCTGAATGGCAATACGGAAAGTCTGGAATATTTTCGGGAAAAGGAGATTGTCAAAAATTGTACTCGTCTCGGCGGAGCGAGCCGTAGCCGGAGAGGATTCTTTTTCGTCAACCATTTTGCTTCCTTTCAAAAATGTTAGGGTTCCCATTTTGCAATACGTTGCAAAATGGGGTCCCTTACAATTGTTATTGATTTCGTAAAGAACTGGTGTTGATATATAGCATATTATCGGCTGGTTTCAACAACTTTTTTTATAATATTTTCGGGAATGTTTAATAAAAAAGGGCTGGGTAAAATAGCCAGCCCTTTATCTTTATCCGTCAGTTCTTTTTTATTCAAGCTCTGACTTGACCGATTCTATAAATTCCAGCCAGGCGCCTTCGTCTAAGGTCTCTCGTATCTCAGGGTCGAGCCAGAGCTCATCAAGCCATTTCAGGAGCTCTCCAATATCAAGCTGGGCAGTCTCTTTCGGCTCGGCTGAGGTTGATAAATAAGACCCCTCCGTAAGGTCGAGACTCTGGCCTATAGTCTGAACTTCCCCCTCGGCTGTACCGCTGCCCATAGCACCCATACCGCTGGCAAAGGTTTTTAACCAGCCGGCCTTCCACAGCCAGTCATTACAGAATAAGGCAAGGTCGTTGTAGTCAACATCGTTATCGTCATCCAAACTAATATCGGCATTCTCTGTTTGCCAGGCATTAGCAAACATTGCGTAATCGATAAAGTTTACAACCTCATCATCGTTAAAGTCAGCAGGACTCCAATAAAATTCGTCTGCACCCATATCAACATCTACAACTCCATCGCCTTTACCAGCGATATCAATAACGCGGTCTTCGCCGTCAATGTCGGTTTCGCCGGAGTAGTTAGCGTCGGGGTCACCTCTATCGATACACGGCGAATCAGACGTCAGGTGGAAATCATTGGCGTCCGCGTTAGCGAAAAATGGGTCATTGGCGTCGCCTGTAATGTTGCCTTCACCGGAGGTGTCACCATCTTCTATACAGGAGTAAGTTGCGGTGCAGTTGTGCAATTCGACCTCTGGATTATCCCAAACAATGCAGTTACTTATGGTAACATACCCTGCATTACCAGCCCTGATTCCGTAATCAGCATTTTTGACAATAGTATTATTTCTGATTACCGCAGGGTTAGGGGAAGCATATTCAATGTAAATCCCGTCTCCGCTGCCGTCAGTGCCGTTGCCGTAAATCCAGTTGTTCTTTATTTCGATTTCACCACTGGTATAAGAATAAATTCCATGGGCCGCATTTGAACTAATTATGTTATTCGTAATGGTCCCAG
>CAZUPG010000070.1:0-7527 GCA_964622085.1 uncultured Pirellulales bacterium
ATATATGGATTACAGAAGAGTTATCCCTTGCCTGGATGTAAAAGACGGCCGATTAGTTAAAGGTATTAACTTTGTTAAGCTACAAGATGTGGGGGACCCGGCGGAAAATGCTGCTGTTTATAGCGAGGCAGGAGCAGACGAATTAGTATTTCTGGATATTACGGCGACTATTGAAAATAGAAAAACACTGCTCGACGCGGTCAAGAGAACCGTCGAGAGAATTACAGTGCCATTGACCGTCGGCGGTGGAATCCGAAACTGCCAGGCGATTGAAGAACTGCTGAAATTAGGTGTATCAAAGGTATCTATCAATACGGCTGCTGTACATAATCCGGATTTTGTTAAGGAAGCGGCGAGTGAGTTTGGCGGCGAGAAAGTAACTATTGCAATAGACACCCGCAGCAATTCACAATTGCCATCGGGGTTTGAAGTTATGGTCAAGGGGGGAACTGCCGGCACAGGAAAGGATGCTGTCGAGTGGGCAAAAAAGGTAGAAGAGCTGGGTGCTGGAGCAATCCTGCCGACAAGTATGGATGCCGACGGTACACAGGCCGGATACGATATCCCGATGACCAAAGCAATATCAAGCGCAGTGAAAATCCCGGTAATTGCATCAGGCGGGGCCGGAACACTCGAACATTTGTACCAGGCCATCGTCGAAGGAGGAGCAGATGCCGTTCTTGTGGCCTCGATAGCACACTTCGGCACATATACTATAAAGCAGATGAAAGAGTACTTAGCTGAGCGAGGGATACCGGTAAAGCTTTGAATCTTTTTAGCCACAAAGACACCAAGACGCTAAAAAGTGTGAAGTGCCTAAAGTGAGCTAAAGTGAACTAAAGTTAAAAAATAATACGCCTATGGCGTATAAATCCGCAACTTTAGGCACTTTCAATTTTAGGCACTTTAGCTCACTTCTCTTTTCCCAAAAGTTACTATTTAGATTAGCCGATAGGAAGAACGTGCAGATTCTATAGTTTTTCTTATAGAAAAGGCCTTGTAGATGTTTGGAAGATTGAAGGAAAAGAAGTTACCGTTGACCCCGTTAGAAGTAAGCCCAGCAAGACCAACAATAGCTTACGGACTAAGACGCCGACGCTCCAAAGCTATGGCGACGGAGCGACGCCGACTTCTAACGGGGTTAAAGCCCCAGCTTTTTCTTATTCGCTGGTATCGCAGTAATAGAAGCTGCGCCAGTACAAACCATCGGAGGGTCAAGCCGGAACAGATGCCGCCATTGATGGTCCGCAAGCCCGAATGGCGCCGATAATGTCATTGTGAGTCCGCCAAAGGCGGAAGAAGCAATCTCCCTACTTCATCCAATCTTTAGCAAGCATCGCAAAGTCAAGAAAGTTCACTATGCCATCGCCATCCGGCTGTGGTGCAATATCGGCTGAAGGGTCCCCTGGCGGGCCAAGCCATTGCTCAGCCAACTTGGCCAAATCCTCAAAATTGATTTCGCCATCTTCATAAATTCAAGTTTTTCAGCAATTTCACACATTATCCCGACCCAATTGGAACAGGTTTCAAGTACAACTTGTATCGGTAATGCCGTTGTGGGGCATCCCGTGGATGGAAATTCTGGAGAGAACCCGACCCGCCGTGCCATCCGCCGTCGCACGAGGCTATGGCGGGACTAAAAGCCATTCGCCGCGTTGCGTCGCAACGGGCGGCGAGGCAGGAGCGATTCAACGTGAAAAGAACGAAGAAAGAGAAAAAGTACCGGACACCTTTAATCATCCGAAAAACTGTTAAGGCTTACCATGTCGGAAGTGGGGGGTTATATATCGGAGGTAGTGGAGAAGGAGGTGGTGGTGGGTTATAGGGAGGAAGAGGTACGTCAGGGAAGGAAGGAGGATTATAAATAGGAGGAATATAAGGTGGTTCATAATGCATACTCGGAGGCGGAATGGCAGGGTATCGGTGGCCAGTAACTTTTATTATGTGATACCCAAATATAGTTTCCACAATGTCACTGACCTCTCCGACTTTTAAATCAAAAGCCACTTTTTCGAAATTGGAAACCATTCGGCCTCGTGCGAAAAAACCTAGATCGCCTCCTTTTGCTGCTGATGGACAGCTTGAATGTTCCCTGGCCAATGCCTCAAAATCGGCTCCATTTCTAATCTGTTCAAGTAACTCTTCAGCTTTTGCCACAGCCGCGGCCTTGGCCTCGTTTTGGGCATTGGGTGGTTCAGCAACATCAGGATCAAGGTCAGCGGCTTTTATTAGAATATGACTTACTCTGACCTGTTCCGGCATTGTAGTTGCACAACCTGCAAACAAAAAAAACAGGAACAAAATTGTACTTATAAAAAGTGTTTTGTGCATAATAACTTCCTTTCATTTTCTGCAACCGTTTACGAGTATTTTAACAGTATTGGGCAATGTACTCAATGTTAAAACACCCAACATTATTATTCTGCAGTAAACTAAGGGACAAAGCTTAAATCATCCCTTTCCTCTCAAATCACACAAGATAAAAATGCTATTGATTCAAAAGCCCGAAGCGATACACAAAGGGCTTTTCGTCTACGGTAGCCTTTCTAAGAATACCCGCATCATCAACAAATAATTTAACCGCTCGACGCTTTTGCTTATGTTCACTGTATAGCATCGGAAGTATAGGAATAAGATCTGTAGCCTGTACATTAGCTTTCTGCCAACGGTAGATTAAAATCTCACCTTTACCCCCTTCACCAGGAATGATACTGTCTGGTTTACCAAGCAACTGTAATAGCTCGACCCTGGTAGTTTCATTTTCTTTTAATAGAGCAAGTTTTTCATCTTCAACATAAGTTCCGAATGTCATGCAACCTGACATTGAGATTAAAAGACTGACCAAAATCAATACCGCTAAAATTCTGTAAACCATCGACTTCTCCTTTCTCATGATAACACTTCAAATCTCTCAAGAACAAGATAACTATCTACCAAATGACAAAGCATCATGAAGCTGCTCTGTTCCGGCTCTCCCATACTTTTGATATTTCCATGTATAATCACAACATACGGCGTCACCATTAATTTGCTCCTGGGGACTCATACCAATGCTCTGGCAGGTTTTTCTCTTTAGCTACAAACTCCTCAACAGTACCCAAATGCCTGATGTGTAGAGTGTAATAACTTCGCGTCGA
The DNA here is from genome assembly GCA_964622085.1 of uncultured Pirellulales bacterium. Taxonomy (GTDB): domain Bacteria; phylum Planctomycetota; class Phycisphaerae; order Sedimentisphaerales; family Anaerobacaceae; genus CAZBWE01. Next base: position 3,138 of record CAZUPG010000070.1, read on the forward strand.
ACTTCCTATGGGAAAGATGCCTAAAAATTTTCTCGGAGGATTCGCTCGATTTTCATCAACGAAGACCTCAGGATATAATTCATAAACATGCCCCGCACGAAAATCATGTACAACATGAAGTCTTTCTCCAGATCTAATCTCATTACCAAGGTACTCAAAGTACGAGCCCGTGATGCTATGCTTTCCCGGTAACAAGTGGTATTCGTGTCCGCCTCTAACCGGTTTCATAAGAACATAATCGCCAACGTCAACCTCATAGAAGCTACCACCATCTATCCACTCTACTAAGAGATTCGCACCGTTTAGAAGAACTGCCACATCTTTTAATGATTTCTTAGGCCCACTATAGACATAGCGGACACGATTACCCGGACCGCAGCCGCTACCGATCATAACTAACATCAAAAATACCAGCGATAGCTTTACTCTTTTCATTGTTATCTCAAGCCTTCTGCAAAGTTCCTAACTATTATTTTGAATAATGAGTTACGCTCACTTTCTTTTGCATATTGTAAGCTTATAATGCCACGATGTAAAGCGGCAATTTGACGATGTAAACTTACAATACCAGAATGTAAGCTTCATTTGCTACATATCACGCTTAATATACGACATATTACGCTTCATCTGTGGCAGAACACCGTTCATCTGCGACATATCACGCTTAATATGCTACAACTCACGCTTCATTTATGGCAAATTCAATTTCCTTTTCACAAAACCACGATCACCGTATTAGAAGGCGAACCTTCGCCGGATTTATTTATTGCTATGATGCGATATTCGAGTTGGGTTTTTAGCGGCTGGTCAACCAAAGTTGCTTCTGTCTCAATTGCAGGCGTCAAGCTGATATTGGTTACATCGTAGCTGTACTGCCATCTGCCTGAACCGAGGTCGGCTACATCAAACCAGACTTGTGTTTCTGTAATTGGCACACTGAAACCGGCAGTGGCAAAGAAAAATCCGAAGACTACCCCTAAAAGAAGCTTCCTTTTCATCACACTCTCCTTTTTGTCCGAAGCCAGAATGCAAATTCTGCGCATACCTGCCAAAGCACGAATTCACACTGCACCTGGGAAACCTCCATATCTCCGCAGCCTACTCCGCCGAAGCAGTTGCTTCGGCGGAGTAGGCCGGATACTTTTGCCCTAATGGCATCAGGATTAAAAGAACTTTACATTATAGGACGCAATTTGTCAAGAAAATTCTGTTTTTTCGCCGAATATCTGGGAAAGAGTGTGAACAAACCCCGCCCACGGGTGGCGGGCAAGCGTGGGGCTAAATACTTTGCGTCGCCCCTTCGGCAAGCTCAGTGCAGGCGTGCCGGCGACGGCTAAACAACCCCCGTCGCAAGCAACGGGGCTAAACAACTATTTTTTGGTGGGTTCAAAGATTCGAACGGTGTTTTTGCCGGCTTGCTTGGCGGAATAGAGTGCCTGGTCGGAACGGCTTGTAATATCCTCAGGATTGGTATCAACGTCGTATTGGCCGACGCCAACGCTGATAGATAGCTGTATCTGCTCCTTTCCCCAAGTTGCCGGTGTCTGCGAGACGGCTTCAACCATACGCTCGGCAGCAATAGTGGCGTCTTTAAGCGAAGTGTTCGGCAAAATGACGGCAAATTCATCACCGCCATAGCGTGCTGCTGTGTCGATTTGCCGAATGCAATTCTTTGTCCTTCTGCTAATTTCCTTGATGACCTTATCGCCGGCCCGGTGGCCATGTGTATCATTTATCCTCTTGAGATTGTCAATATCAACCATAATCAGGGAGATTTGTCCGCCGTATCGGCGCGACCTGTTTAGCTCCTTTTCCAGGATTTCGTAAAACGTTTTGTGGTTCACAAGGCCGGTTAGGCCATCTGTTATGGCCTGACGCTGTATCTTCTCAAACAGCTTTATATTGCCGATTGAGGCACCAACCAACTGGCTAAATAGCTCTATTAGCTCAATATCTTCGCTGTTAAATTGATTACTGCCTGTCTTATCCGCCAGATTGAGTACGCCGACCACCCTGTCCTGGCAGATGAGTGGAACAATAGCACAGTTTTTGGTCTTATAGTTTTTGGCAAAGGCGCGTTGTGATTTTCTGATGATTGGCTTTTTATGGGTGTCTATATCTCCTACCAAAATAAGCTCTTTGCTCCTTACAGCCATAACCATAAGGGATGGTGGGGTTTGATTTAATGAGACTATTTTGTTTATGAGAAATGGGTGGTTGTGTTTATACAGGTGTAAAATACTATTTGTTTCATCGAGTATATACAGTGAAGCAAACCTTACGGAAACCAGATTAGCTATGTTTTTAATGCAGACATCGGCTATGCGGTCTAAGTCGAGGCAGTTTATCTGTCGAGCCAATGGAGTTACCTCCTGAAGGAATGATGTGCTTCCATTGGAATTGTAAGTAGAGTTATCGGAACTTTTATTGCTTTGGTGCATATTTTAGTCAGAAAACCCCATGTGAAACGTGGGGCTAAATATATTTAGCCTGCGGTTTTACCGCAGGTTATCACTAATCAGGTCCAATTACCCTTGTATCGGATATTTTAACTGGGGTATTTGGGAAAACACGTCGTCTAAAGGCCAAAAGTGGATTTAGAGCCTTCTGTCAAGGGCCTGTGCAAGAGCTTTTGGCAAAAGGACATCGAAAACTTCAGGGAAAACCAGAGATTGCTGGTTTTAGCTTCTATGCTTGGGCTATCCTTGCTCGTATGAAAAAATGACCTAAATTTTTTTCAAAAAAATCAGAAAAAAAGTTGACAGGCATAAAAATATATTTTACATTTTGCAAAATGTAAAATACAATTATTAAAAATCTTATTGTGATTTGTAGCTAATGGGTAGTGTGAAATGCGGTTTGAAATACATTTGTTGCTTAAAGGAGTTTGCTATCTGCTATTTTTGTTTTCATTTCTTCAGCAAGTTCCTCGCTACGAATGGAGGCGTGAGCCCATCGTTCGATAAGACTCGTGGCAGGTTTTGAGTGTGACAGATATGACAGGTGCGAACCAAAGAAATTGCTTTACCGGAAGATGAGAAGAGGTTTGTCGGCATTGTTGTAACAACACAGTCAGTTTGAGCTATCAAGCTTTGGATGCTTTTTGAAATATTAATTATTGGGTTTTTAACGGATTAATTCATTAAGGGATTTTAGTGATGAAGACAGAAGCTGAAGAGCGCACGTTGCAAATACCTGCCAAGCTCTATCGAATCGGTGAGCTGGTTGACTATACCCCCTTTTCGAGACAGACGATTCATAACTACACGATAATGGGACTTATTCGTGAGGCGAAGTGGACTGATGGCGGACATAGACTTTACGATGAATCGGTGTTTGAGCAATTATCAAAAATCATTCAGCTTAAGAGGACAAAAACTCTTTCGGAAATAAGACGGATTCTACACAGAGAAGAGGGCATTGATTCATCATAGAAGGTTAAGAAAACGAATCATTTTATTTGTCGTAGCTTTACTTTTGGCTTGCTGTAAAGACTTAGAGAAGCAATGAAAGGATCAAGGATGAGAGACAGTGCTTTGCTTTTCACAAGTTACATTCCTGTTTTTCTACTCTTTTGCTTTACAAAGAAACGTTTGGAGAGGGGCAGGTTTTTGATGAGTTTTTCGCTTAATCCCAACCTCGATACTCTTGATACCGACGATTGTATATGAATTTGTCATCACTAATAACGGATAACATTGCTGAATTACTGGTTAAGGTCATCGAGTTCACACAGACTCGCCAAAAAATCCTTATCCAAAACATATATGATATCCACAGCCTTGGTTTTGTACCTAAGGATTTTTTAGTAGATGAGTTTTCTGGCCTGCTCGACGATGCAATAGACGAGCATATCCAAAATCGGCGGCTTTTACTTAGGGATACCGAAAATATCAAATTTGGTGTTGGTGGCGGCTTTGAAGTCAAACCGGTGATTGATACATATGCCGAGGAGCTTCTTGAAGTAAATCAGGAGGAATACATCAAATTGCAAATAAATAAGCTTTTGGAAAATTCGCTCAACCAGAGGATAGCAGCGGAATTGCTGCGGCGAAGACAAAGGGCTATTTCAATTGCGTATTAACCGTTGACTATTGATCATTGCGTTCAAGAGAACAGATGTCAAACGAAGCGATTTACCTACGACAGACGATAGAAAACTACAGAAGGCCGGCAAAGGTTTTAGCGATAACCAGCGGGAAAGGAGGAGTCGGTAAGACCAACATATCGGCAAATCTTGCGATATGTATGGCTGTATCGCAGAAAAAGGTTTTGTTAATTGATGCGGACCTGTCGTTAGGCAACCTCGATATAGTTATGGGGCTGCACAGTAAGTACAACATTTCTCATTTGCTTAACGGGCAAAAAAGCATCGAGGAGATTATTTACA
>CAZUPG010000071.1:0-7352 GCA_964622085.1 uncultured Pirellulales bacterium
GGACTGTAACTTTCACAGCTGTGTCCATGCCTTCACGAAGTTTGAATTTAGAGACACTTTTTTTAGCTTTACAAATCTAAGGCATTTGGCCGGCAATCATCATTAAGTCTTTTTTTGCTGATTCCAGAAATTTTTTGTCCTGCGTTGCTCTGCCTACGCCCATAGAGACAACAATTTTTTCAACCCGCGGCACAGCCATAGAATTCTTGTAGCCGAATTCCTCAATCAGCTCCGGAACTATCTTGGACTTATATAAATCTTTCAAACGTGCCATCAAACACCTCTGAATAGTTCACCGTCTCACCGTTCAGCTTTAGCTTTTCTAACAGTGCCAATTTCTGTACCGTCAGCAGCAACCCTTTTTTTACTTCCACTGTTATCTACTTGATAATGGACCCTGCTGCCTTTGGAGGTCTTCGTATTTACCGGCAGGACATTACTCATATGTATTGGCTGCTCAATATGGATTCGGCCACCCTGGGGGTTTTTGCGTGAAGGCCGAACATGCTTCTTCGCTATATTGTGTCCCTGAATCACTACTTTATTCTTTTCAGGTATAACACGCAGCACTCTGCCGGTAGCGCCTTTATGGTCGCCAGCTATTATCTGAACCGTATCGCCTTTTTTAATATGCAAAGCCATTTTCAAACCAAATATCAAATTTTCTTTTTGAATTTTTATTCGTGATTTTACACTTTACTTTTTACATTTTGCATTTTCTATACTACCTCGCTTGCTAATGAGATAATCTTCATAAAGTTTTTCTCTCGAAGCTCACGAGCAACAGCGCCGAAAATTCTCGTCCCTATCGGATTACCATCATTATCAATCATCACTGCGGCATTGCTATCGAACCTTACATAGCTGCCATCTGAGCGTTTCACAGGACTTTTGGTACGGATAATAACGCATTTATGCACCTTCTTGTCATCCAGCTGGCAGCTCGGCAGCGACTTTTTGATAGCAACGCACACAATATCTCCTATCCTCGCCACGGGCCGGGTTTTTCTACCGCGAGACCCACCTCTTCCAAGGACCTTAATACACAACGCCGATTTGACCCCTGAATTATCGGCTACATCCAACATTGTTTCCTGCTGAATCATATTAGAGCTTTTGTTTCATAGTTAATCATCTACAAGAACAGCTTACGCCGCCCAATGCAACGGGGGTGACCCATTTTTATCTTTGGCTTCAACATTGCCAGCAATCAAACTTGCAATCCACCTGACGAACGGATTTGGGTCATTTGCAAACCGTCCAGCCGTTTTTGGGCCCACTGCTACAACAAGGTTGGCACGTACCTTCCAGCTTTCGTCGGCTAAAAGTCGAGAAATTTCATCTTCACTGAACGTGTAGCCGATCCTTCTTAACTGCTGAACACACCACGCGCGGAGCTGGTCATTACTGCTAGCAAGGCCTTGTCGAAGCAAGTCGACTGATTGCGCATCGAAAACCTGTGGGACCTCCCATGGCTCCCACAATTTCACAATATCATTATCTTGGGAGCGAAGCATTATTTTGAAAACTGCTTCTGCGATATCTCTGTCAGCGTATATTCCAACTACTTCACGCACTGATGGCGAAAGTGCTCTGCTCGGATCGTCATTGAAAATCTCACCATTTAACCTTACACGTTCAGGAGGTTGCCACTCTTGCGCCTTTGCCAGGTAAGCTTTGATAACTTCTCTGGCTTGGGACATTGGAAGTAATGGAATACCTCTGAAGAATTCGTCTTCTTCCGCTAACTTAGACACATCACACCGGGTGACATAATCCAGAAACCTTGCCCCTGCCTCGTTCGGCTCGGAAATACAGGCCAGGGCACATATAATATCAACCGGCTTTGCGGGTCTGTCCCAGTAATGGTGCCACTCTATCAGCTTCGGCGGCTGGCTGCTTTGAAGGCGCAAGGCGAGCAGGTGTTCCAGCTTTGTCTTGACCCGTGCGTCGCCAAGTCGAGCACGGCTTATCATCGCAAACTCTCGTTCTGGATTGTCCATAGAGTCGGCGAGTATATTTATAACATCCCGGCCGCATCCTTGCATCACGTCAATAATGTTCAAGTCATTGAATTTCTTTCCCAACTGGTCTTGCGTACGTAGGGAAGTTTCATCGCTGCGTTCGGCGGAAATTTCCAGAAACCTGTATAGACTAGAAGAAGTGAAGTCCTTGTCTCTGATAATGTTCAGGACCGAGGGCAGGTCCTCAGGCATAACAAGTAGCATTAATCTCGGGATATTGGTTAATGTTAAATCGTTGGAATCGAATCTTGCCAGCACCTTCTGATAGCTCGTCTCATCAGGAGGGGACCAAGTTGTTTTTGGGTAACGCCATGGGCGGTCCGAATACAGACGGTCTATATACTGAGCACAGATTGGGACCGAGGTGACGAAAAGTAGCCAGTGAATAATGATAAACGGCGCAAGCAGCTTAACGGCTTTGCTGCAAATCACTGCCGATTCAGGCCGTTTGCTGAAAACACCTGGCAACGCTTTCATAAAGGGTATCGGTTCATAGGGATTGTTTACTACAATCAGTGTGCATACCACTACAAACAGAATCAATGGTATCTGAGAAATGTAAGCGTAGGGGCTCATAAAAATAGTCAACACGCCCAACAGCACCGCTGCCAGTATAACCCGCGCAAGTTTTAACCTGGAAATCCATGATGCAAACACCGCAGCGGGCAATGTTAAGATGAAGATAGAGACAACTACCGGCAAAAACTCAAGTAAACTCATCCACTCGTGAGCAAAATACATAAGTATACCAAGCAGAGTGGCCTCTATCGCTGAGGCAACAATGGTTAATATCAGTTTAAGCAGCATTTTCCACCAGAATGACATCTCACGAATCCTGGGACGGCTGGCAATCCAAATAAGTAGTGTTGCCATAATTGGGTAAATAAGGAATAGAAAAAAATAAAAAGGATGGCCAATAATTTGTCCCCAGCCCAACCATTGCAACGGCCTTGGACGCATAATACTTATGTGTGAAAAGCAACAGTGATACATCGCCCTGAGTTCACCAAAAAATCCAACGTTGATTACGAAGAAGTAGCAAATAGACGCCGCTACAAATAACAGCAGAGCTTTCAATCCTGTCTTTTGATTGTATCGCCAGCCACGAACCATACAGGTAGCGATGAGCACTAACCAGACCCCGGTCATAGCGAAAAGCATTCGGCCATTATGCACTGCTATTGGAGTAGCAACAATCAGGTCATTAGTAACTCGCGGTTTTTTATCCAAGTTGGAATCTTTTGGGTTTTTCGTTTCTTCACTCTTTATTCGTGGCAGGGCGTACGGACAAAGCTGAAGCCGATTTTGCCAAGCTCGCTGTTTGGTAAGGTCCACCCTCTGAAGCTCAAGTATCTCAGGGCATGACCAATAATAAAAATGATATCCATGATAAAGGTCTTTACGATTCATAATGAGCTTAGCTTCGTTATAACCAGCGTCAAGCTGATTCCTACCGATACTGTTAATAGCGTCGTCTATGAGTATGCCCTTTTCATGTTCACCGTCTGTAAACGCCCTGTGCGCATAGCGAAGTAAAACATCGGAGATTTGCCGCACGTTTACATCATATAAAAAATGAGGCAATGACAATAATTCTACTAATGCCGGATGTAATGATGCCCTCTCAGCCATGGCTATAGCTCGCTGAGTATACTTCGCATAGGGAAAATAAAAATTAGGACAGGTCGCAGCGGTATTAATCTCATCGAGCGCGGGCATGATGTCGTTGTTTTGCCGATTTGCAAGCAGAAACGTAGCCCTGAGGTAGTGATAAAGAGAATTGTCCTTATCGAGGTCTATCAATTTTTCAGCCAGTTTTACAGCAATTTCCTGGTCGAGTTCAGTGAGTCTGAAAATCTCATTGGCACAAGAGAATAAGAAAAATTCATTATCGGGGAATTTAAGCAGGCTTTCAGCAAGAGCAAGTAGAGATTCATCCTGTTCATAATTTCCTAACGCTATATTTACGACTGAGACAGTCTCAGAATTTGTGCGAGCAATTCTTTCAGGTATGAGGGGCTTATGCAAAACAAATTTACACTCATGATAATCATAATCGTAATCGCGCCAGACGCTGCGATACTCACGCCAGAAGATAGAGAGATTTCGCCTTTGGCGGACGCCGATGAAAATACAGCAAAATAACACCAATAACCAGATTATGGCCCCGCGTTTCATTTTTGCTTCTCTCACATTAAGGTTCTAATTCGATATCATTAAAATAAGGAGCCCCGTTACCCTGGACGAAAAGGTTATCATCTCCATCATAATCGAAAAAATCAGTCTCGCCATAAAAACCCCAAAAAAACATTCGCATTTCCTCGTTGCCCCCAGGAGGATGGTCGCAGGTATACTGAAGAGCTTCTTCAAGACTCGTTCCTTCAATGCCCATCCTGTCCCAGAATAATTTTACACCATCGGTTACATAGTCATTTAAATACCCGGATTTAGTCTCCTCGCGCCAGCCAATGTAAATCTGGTCTTTGCTTCCTGCTCCCTCCAATGAAAACATACCAAAAGCTGCCGCCATATCATTAAACATTTCAACTCCATACTCAAAAATTCTCAACTTAGCGCTTTTGCAGCAGTCAATGAACACTATTTTTTTGTTCCATTCTTCGTGCATTCCAAGTGACCATAAACTGAATCCACGTGTGTCCCAGTCATCCGGCAGCCCTCCTGTCCAGGAAAACGCCCTTATATTGTACTTTCTCAAAAATGGAATCGAACCCCAAGGCCGTCCGCATCTGATGTTTGTTCTTTCTACACCATCTATCTCACTATTTCCATGACCAACCCAGTAGATGTATTTCACTAATGATTTTTTGAATAAATACTCCAGGTTTTCCTTACTAACATCATATGAATATAGAGAAACCCAGCTTACTCCTCGCTTTTTACAGGCCTGGATACAAGCAGAGATAGCCGGTCCTCTCGTTTTAGATATAGTCTTATCGGGCAAAACAATAACCATCTTAGCGCCATCAGGGTAGTCTGCTTGCTTGAACTTTTTTGTTAGGGATTGCGTTGTAACCGTTGAACTACTTGATGCTCCAGCCCCGCCAGCGCCTACAGTTTCAGCTTCAGTTATCAAAAGCTCGCAGAATTGTTCACTGCCAAAAGCTGCTCCGGGTATCACTACGTTAATATGTGACCCGCTGTAAGTATTTGACCAAATCACTTGGTCATCTATATTAGTGAGTTTTGCCTCCAGGGTATCGTTGCCATCATAGAAGCCACTGAATTTGTAATCCTCATCCGGGTGAAAGTAATCACTGCCCGCGACTTTATAAAGTAGATTGTTGAAATAAATATTGATTGGCTTGTAATTAACAACTTGGCCATAGATATCAATGCTCACAAGTTTGATTGTGTGCCAGCCATTTGAAAAGGAATGGCTTTCTAAACCAATCATTTCCCAGTTAGTCCAGCCACGTATCCAGTTATCTATCAAAGCATTATCTATATATACGGATACTATTTGCGCAAATTGAGGAATGTTCTTCAGGCAAACTCCTGCATATCCAGAGATGTTATTTGGGTCTATGCTATCGCCTGTTTCTACATCAACCAAATCGATATACATTTCAGTGTGTTGCCACTGGTTTGCAAATATTGAAAAATCAAGGAAATTGACTATCTGGTCGCTATTTAAATCAGCAAAATTTGGCTCAGGAACAAGCCATTGACCTACAAACTCTGCTAAATCATTCATATCAACAGAATGGTCAGAGTTCAAGTCAGCCGAAAGCAACCTCGCTCGCTTGGTTTGATAGTGCGGCCAAATATCTCCAACGCCTTCATCAGGGCTTCCATCAATACGAGTCGTCCATCCGGGATATGGAGACAAACCTGAGCCATGGTCCACAAAATTAGAATCTGGATTAAGGAAAACCCTGTAGTCATTCATATCAATCACAAACGGGTCGTTCACTTCATATACCGGGTCGGTAAATGGCATTTCTGAAAAATTCTTGTCCTGATAGTTGTTATAAAGGCCAGGACAGATTATGCTGAATCCAACAACCCCATTCCAGCCGTTAAATCCTGAGTAACAATAAGTTGCTGCACAATCTCTCGAGTAAAAATTAGGTGGCTCATAAGGTTCATATAATCCATAGACTGTAAAGCCATCGTCACCGTCATCAGCCAAACAGTTGTAAATCTCAAAGTCGGCTCCTTCAAAGATTATGCTTTCATCCCAGCTCTCGGGCAGAAAACAATAAGCTTGACCATAATACTGCCATTGAGAAGACCATATTCCATAATAGCTTACACTGGAGTTGAGAATTCTGTTAGGGCCGAAGCTCAGAATTCCATTATAGCACCCAAAAGTACGAATATTCGATATTGGGTAGTCGAGTTGCTGGTCGACCTGAATCCCATAATAGAATCCTCTTAAATAAATATTATCCAGCTTACATCTTGTTCCCGCAGTCCTATCAATGAAAATGCCACAGAAATTATTGAAAAACAAGCCGCCGTACTCACCGACAATCCAAACCGGTGAAACAGGATTGTTTGCATCATTTGGCTCATAAATCAAATTAGGCTCATTCGGCTGCGGTGCAGGCTCACCAAAATGCACATTTGCACCATCATAAACTACAATTCCATAATCCCAATCCTCCGCAAGTATAATGGTTGTATCGGATGGAATGACCACATCAATTTCTTCACCGCTAACGCTATGTATCAACAAAGGAGGATTAGGTACGTAATAGGTTGTATTAGGGTCTAAAAACTGACTACTGGTAATTTCCTGTAACTCCACATAACCGGCTCCACCCAAAGTTGCAAAACCGGAAGATTCAAAATTCCCTTCACTCATTACACGAAAGTAATCAAATTCTCCCAGGCGATAGGATTTGATACTGTCATACGGACAATGCAGGAGAAGAGGCAGAGGCTCATTTCGCGGCTTGAATAGCGAGTCTGGAATATTAGGATCCTGAGGCTCACTGGGTTCACTATGTAGACTAAGTTCATTAGGCTCACTCGGTATGTTTTCGACAACGCCCAAATCAGAATTTTCTTGTTGTAATTGTGACTGCGAAGCAGCAAGGGCCTCAGCATCTATGCCAAAAACGATTGTCCTATCTTCTTCCGGCACAGGGAATAAGACAAGTTGATAAATGAGTTCGTTACCAGCAGTAAGGCTAACGGTAACCACACTAGTTTCATCGGTAAAGCTAAATAGATATTTGACCAAAGTAGGTTCCTCTGCCAGCATGTTTGGCTCTGTTAGCATTTCAAGGTTTCCACTATCGGCCATGACCGATATGTCTTGTGCTTCGGCTTCGTTTTCACCTGCAACAGCAATGATTA
>CAZUPG010000072.1:0-7238 GCA_964622085.1 uncultured Pirellulales bacterium
TTCGTAGTCGGTCTTCTCAAAAAGATAGCTTATCGCCTGGTCGTAGTTCTTAAACGCCTTTTTAACCCTGACCCCGGCAACCTTAGAGGAGACCTTTTTTGCCTGTTTCTTCCGAGTTGTTTTGATTGATTTTACCATAAAAAACCTATTTTATCAGACGAAGGCCTCAAAGTCAACATTACCCGAACGAAACATCACGAAACACCGCTTTTATCGCGAAATTTGACGAATATAAGGCATTTTTTACAAAGACGTTATAAACAATGTTTTTTAATCTCACTTTATTTTTTGAAACTACATTAACATCAGTAAAGCTGAATATACAATTAGCTTGCCTTATATGAGTGCCTTTTTTAAGCTCAATTCCCCTCCGAATCCGCTCATACTACGCCCGTTTGACATTTCTTGTTCAATGCCTGCCCTCGATAGAAGTAAAGAGCGCAGAATGACCTGCTAATTGTAGTTACGATAGAGCAACAGGGATTTGAATCATTGACACTTACGGGCAATTTTGGTACTGTTTTTGCGAATTTGCAACAGCTAAAATCAAAATCGGATGTGACTTTAGTCTCGTAGGATGGGCTTTAACCCATTCGGATTAATTGATTTTGGTGGGCTGAAGCTTGCCCGCCTCTGGCGGTGCCCACCCTATATTCTTAACCAAAGAAGATATCGAGATTGTGGAGAAATCATCAATATAAATGCCAAAACCATTGCCCAATTCCACTAATATTGAAAAGTGGCTTAAGTTAATCAGAGCCGACAGTGTCGGGCCAACGACGTTTACAAAGCTGCTCAAGCATTTCAGCTCGGTTGACCGGGCTTTAGGTGCTTCGGTTGGTGAGTTAGCCAAAATTGATGGAGTAGGTTTCAAAACCGCTGAACGAATTGCCGCAACGCGTAACAAATTCGACGCCAAAGCCGAGCTTGAATTAGCTGAAAAACTCGGCGTCTGGCTAATCCACTCTGCTGATGAGCGTTATCCGCCTGTATTGAAAAAGATTTACGACCCGCCGCCTGTCCTTTACATAAAGGGTACCCTAACCCGCTCCGACAATTTATGTATTTCGATAGTCGGCTCTCGGCGTTGCAGCTTATACGGCCAGGAGCAATCCTCCCGATTTGCTTATTTCTTAGCTTCCGCCGGCTTTACTATTGCTTCAGGTATGGCACGCGGTATAGATACGGCTGCTCATCAGGGTGCCCTATCAGCCAGCGGACGCACTATAGCGGTGCAGGGCTGCGGGCTGGCAAACATCTTTCCGCCTGAGAACAAAAAGTTATTTGAGCTTATAGCCGAATCCGGCGCCTGTATTAGCGAGCTGCCGTTGCGCTACGAGCCACTGCCGGAGAACTTCCCACCTCGCAACAGGATAATAGCGGGACTGTCGCTTGGAACAATTGTCGTCGAGGCGGGGCTGGGTTCTGGGGCACTAATTACCGCAAGAGCAGCACTGGAAAATAATCGTGAGGTGATGGCGGTGCCCGGAAAAATTGATTCGCCGACAAGTTACGGCGCCCATCGGTTAATAAAAGATGGCGCAAAGCTAATAGAAACTGTCGAGGATGTGATGGAAGCCCTCGGATATATCGGTGAACAATTACAAAAGCATGTAAGCGAGGCGGCAAAGCAGGCTGAAAAGGTCGGGACGCCTTTGTTTGATATAAGCCAATTAAAGCTAAGTTACGATGAAAAAACGATTTACGGCCGTTTAGGCAAAGAACCACTGCACGTAGAGCAGATAATCACGGATACGAGATTGACGCCGGGAAGCATTAACGCCAGTCTTGTTTCACTCCGGCTGAAAGGCCTGATAAAACAACTGCCGGGAAATTTGTTCCTCAAAGGTTAGCTTGCATTTCTCATTAACCGCAGAACTCGCAAAGACCGCTGAGAAGACAGAAGTTAGAAAACTTCAGAACAGATTGTAGGGTGGGCACCGCCAGAGGCGGGCAAGCTTCAGCCCACCGATAAGATAAGGCAATGGTGGGGCAAGCCCCACCCTACGTATCTAATTACCAATAACCAGTTACCAATCACCATATTATAGCTTCGTGCTCTGCGACCTCGGCGTTCTCTGCGGTGAGAAACAGGGGAGATTAAGGAAGGTCGGTTCTAAGATTTGTGGCGTAAGCCATCCCTTAGGGGAGTTCAGGTTTTTTTGTGCCGAGGATACGGAGCGAATCTTCGATGACAGGCAAGGCTTTGGTTTTTACTTGTGGGTCATAAACATTTCCGCTTACCTCCATCCGAACAACAGCAACGCCGAGACCTTCAGCCAGCGATTGTAAAATAGAAGGGTCGGCCGTTGTAAGCCGCTCGCCCCGAGCATTCAGAATCAATTTGACATTCTTACTTTGCAGGTCCATCTGGCCTGAGCCGTAAAAGGCAATAGCTGAACCGGCCAAATCGAACTTTTCAAAAAGCAAAGTGTCACGTCTAATGTACGAATCAATGAGCATTCGGTCGAAGGCGTAATCTTTTGGCTCTGTTAGTTTCAATACCTGCAGCAGTTCTGCCAGTGGCGAAAGCCCACCCACCTGCATATCGCTTATGGCCAGCTTGCATCTGCCTATACGCGAGGAACTGTCGCCGCTTTGACCGCTGACACCCAGTGAGCCGTTCATTTTACCAGTAGTACTCGGTTTGTAGCTCGCGAGTCGTGTCTCATCTGTCGTGTCAGAAAGAAACTGCTTTATATCAACATTTTCAAAGTCCGCTTGCAGCAGATATTCCGAGGGTGCTTTGGCTGGTTGTTTGAATTCGAGTTTGCCTATCAGTCTGCCGCCATAACAATCGGCAACTAAATTTTCAGTAAACCAGCTCTGCCGGTCGGGGTCATAATAGATATCTGTTTCTAATTTGGTAAAAGCTTTGCCCTCAATCCTGATACTATCTGCCCCAAGAATCGCCTCACCCCATTGGAATCCCTCACCTGTTTTGTAAAAACCCTTTGTTTTCAGTTCTGCATCTAATCCAGTTATAGCAGCCCCTCGGCCGTGAGCTCGGAGCCGAACGGCAGGTACGTCGAAATTACAATCTTTGAATTTAACAGTACCATCGAAATCAATATATTTCTCGCCATTCTCATCGCTGGATACTTTTATACCGAAAGAATTTACATCGAACCGGCCGGTAGGAGAAAGCTGCGAGTAAAAGCCCTTACGGCTCTCAGGCAAAGCGATTCCGAGTTGTTCGTCGAAAAGAATGTTCCTGGCCGAAAGTTCAAACCAGCCGTTGCTGAAAACATTATCAGCCAAAACTACTTCACCATTTATTTTTAAAGTCGAAACATCCGGCTCAATATGGAGACCTTCAGCGGTGGTCGCAACAATATCTCTTAGCTTGATACTGTCTCCGGTTATCGTTAAATTGCCGGTGATATCTTTTAGTGGATAAGCAAACCATTTGTAATTGATGCTGTCACCCAAACAAGTTACAGCTATATTATAGTCAGGATAATCATCATTAGGGTCGGTTTTGTTTAAGTCGGCCTTGTAGTTTATTTTGCCCTCCGGCTGAAATTCCGAGACGATTTTTTCTAACGGCTTGGGTAGCAAATCAAACAGTTGCTCACCCAACTGTGCGCCCCTGGCGTCTAACTTCAAGGTATATCGCAGGTCGCCTTTCTCATCCGGCCAAGCTTGACCGGTCAAACAAAGCAATCCTCCGGCGTGCCAGCCGGTGAAACTGTCTATGCGTATTAAATCATTTGTAAAAACGGCTTTTGCTGAGATGTCCGAGACAGCCAGCGGAATTTGAATTGAATCCAAAGAAGATTCTCTGAAAGACAAATCAGCTATAAAGCTTGTCCGCCAGACGTACGGCGGGCTTGTTAGATTAGCCCCCGCAGCTTCTTGCCCGCTGCCCCGACTTGCGTCGGGAGACGCAGGGGCAAGCGAAGCAATGGACTTGGCCATCCCTGACGGGAGAGCGGGGGTAAAAACCTTAATCTCACCATCAGCCAGACCTGCAGGACGGAATTGGGCATATAGCTGTCTTTGCGCCTCCGGTAATGCCAACTCCAACGTTGAATCCAACGGTATATTACTTACGTCGATTGTAACATCATATATTGGTTTACCAGCACCAGCCCCGCCCCTCCGAGGGACTGGGCCAGCAGTTATTGCTTTGCCATTGACAACAATTTTGCGCTCGTTTACCTGTGAAACCACATCTGAAAAGGTTATACCATCACGGTCGAAAAAGAGCTTACCGGCAAGATTTTTTAATGGATAAGGAAAATGTCTATATGTAGCTTCGGTACCAAGCAGTTCAACGACCAAACTTTTTTTCTTATCCGCCGGTGTCCGGCTGAGACGGTAATCTATCGCCACCTGGCCAGCTGGAGAAAAGGCAGACCAGAATTCCTTCTGTTTTTCGCTTAATGCATCATAGAGGTCGTTATCCAGGACCATATTGTCACTTGTCATCCGGATTTCGTACTTCCAGTTTGGGCCGAAGTCTCTTGAGAAGCCGTTAAAGAAAAGCTTAACGTCACCATGCTGACCACTTAGATTGTTCAGTAACGCACTTTTTTCGGTAAAATCTATTTGGCCGGTCAGGTGCTCTATTGGATATTGGAACTTGCGGTCGCAAATCGAGACATCCTTACAATAGATTTTGCCCGATAATTTACTTTCTCCCAGCCGATTTAGACTGCCCAATGCTTCAAGCTTGATATCGGTACATCCGGCAGGACGATATCTATTGAAGAATCTTTGCAAAGCAGCATACAGACCGGACTTTTGCAAAAATGATGGTGCGACCACTGCCAGTTTATCCAGCGAGGGGCTACGCCTCGAATGGAAATCTTTTATGCTGAGTTTCAATGAGTAGTCTTTCTGGTCATATTTTAACTCAGCGGCCAAGACCTCGATTATCCATGCCATCTCAAGCGCAGCACCGTCAGGCGTCCTGTGGAGAATATCAGCGGACGAAATTCCGCCCGCAAACGTAATACTGCCCGCCGCCCCGCCTTGCGTCGGGAGACGCGGGGGCTGGTAGAACCCTCTCAGGTGACTCTTGCCGAAACCGCTGGCCAACTTGGCTGTTGTTATATCGAAGCTGTAAGCATCTTGTTTTTTTTCAGCAGGTCCAAATCTCATATCGACTGGTACTTCCGCAACAACTTTAACCTCACCATTTGAGACCTTGCTATACTGAAGTTTACCCCTTTCGAGATTCACGATCGGCATTTCACCGCCACCTTTTACACGTGGTTTAATTTTAAACGCAGATACATTCCACCGTTCTGCATCCAAATTATATTGGGCGTTGAAAACAAAATCATCTATCTCTATTTCTTTCAACCTCGGCCGAAGTAACAATAAGCTCACCTTTGAAAAACGCGCATATAGCGTTTCTGCTTTGAGAATCGTGTCATCGTAATTTTGCTTTTTGTAAGGGCTGATTACAAGTTTTTCGATGAAGACAGAACCATCAAGGTTAAAATCTATTGATTTGGCCCGTATCTTCGTATTAGTAAATTCAGCAATCTGGCCAACGGCAATATGGGAAAGAGCTCGCCCTGCCAGGACAAAAACAAGCCATAAGATAACTATCAGCAGCAAAAACCCGAGAAGCCAGCGAAGTCCTGAACTTGTCGAAGGGCGAGCAGTAGTTTTGAGTTTTGAGTTTTGAGTCTTAAAACGAGCCATCTTGATTCTTGTTTCTCGATGCGGCACGGCCATCTTGGCCGTGTCTTCACGGGCTGCCCCTTGACTCTGCTCGGGGCAGTGAGCTTGTCGAACAGAGCTCACCGTCGAAGGATTGCCTTATCTGCAATATCCCGACGGCAATAAGCGCTATCGAATTTTATCATATCTACCGCTTCGTATGCTCTTTTTTTCGCATCTGCGATTGTTTCTCCGAGCGCCGTTACGCCAAGGACTCTGCCGCCGTTGGTAACAATATCCCCATCTTGACTTTTGGTTCCTGCGTGGAATACGACAATGTCTTCCATTTGTTCGGTCTCGTCCAGTCCGGTGATTCTTTTGCCTTTTTCGTAATCTCCCGGATAACCTCCGGAAGCCATCACGACGCAAACCGCCGGCCTCTGGTCCCACTCAAGCGTAACCTGGTCTAATGTGCCGTTACAAACCGCCAGCAGAACTTCCAGCAAATCGCTTTTTAGCCGCATCAATATGGGCTGAGTTTCGGGGTCGCCAAAGCGGACGTTAAATTCCAGCACTCTCGGCCCGCCGGGGATTATCATAAGCCCGGCATATAGCACGCCTTTATATGGTGTGCCGTTGCGAAACATCGCATCGACCACCGGCACAAGAATTTCGCGACTAATTTGATTCATCATTTCCTCAGTAACCACGGGCGCAGGGCTGTAAGCACCCATCCCGCCGGTATTTGGGCCTGTGTCACCATCGCCGATGGGCTTGTGGTCCTGCGATGATTCCATAACGTAGATATTTCGACCGTCCACAAAGGCAAGTATCGAGGCCTCTTCGCCCAACAGCTTGTCCTCCACAATGATTCGGTCACCTGCCGGGCCAAATATGTTATCGCACATTATCTTTTCAGCAGCCAAAATACCATCAGCAGGGTCGTCACACACAAAAACACCTTTGCCCTTTGCAAGCCCTGCTGCCTTTACCACTACCGCCTCGTCTCTGCTGGCAATATACACCTTGGCGTCTTTGAATCTGTCGAAGATTCTGCCTTCAGCGGTGGATATGGCAGCCGAACGCATCAATTGCTTTGCAAACGCCTTATCCGCTTCGAGTCGTGCTGCCTCTTTACTGGGTCCAAATGCTTTTATCCCTGCCGCTTCAAAAGCATCAACCACACCTGCTGCCAGCAGGTCTTCCGGCCCAACTACCACAAGCTCTATGGCTTTTTGCTTTGCAAAGTCCAGGAGCTTGTCAATATCAGTGGCACCGATAGGGATATTTTCGCCACATTTAGCTGTGCCCGCATTACCAGGTGCAATATAGAGTTTGCTTATGTTTTTTGATTGAGCTAATTTCCAGGCGATTGAGTGCTCCCGCCCACCACTGCCGATTAAAAGCACGTTCATCCCCTTAGACATTTTTTATCCCATCTAATTTTGTCAAATGAAAAATAGCCGCAAAAAGGCACAAAAAACACAAAATAAATGAAAAAATAATCTTTACAATTTTGAGCCTCTTTACGGCAAAAATAAACAAACAGTGATTGGTTAAATAGTTACCAATTACCAATTACCAATTACCAATTACCAATTACCAATTACCAATTACCA
>CAZUPG010000073.1:0-7235 GCA_964622085.1 uncultured Pirellulales bacterium
CTGGCTAGGGTGACTGCACTCATAGGACTCAAAATCCTCCACAACGCGATAGTTGCAGTAAACGGGTGTGCTTGCATCAGCAGTGCTGTAAGCAATATCACTTTCTATCTCACAGTGGTTTGTGATTGTGCTGCATCGCTCAGGGCATTTCACCTTGACTGTCAGCGTAACGCAATTCGCATCCCCGGGCTTCAGTGTCCCTATTTCCCAGATAATTGTATTACAGTCGATAATTTCATTGGGTTCTGGCTCTGACGAAACATACTTCACGTCCTCCGGCAGATAATCAGTTATGACTACGTTGTTATGGTCAACACCGTTCGGGCCGTAGGTAATCGTGTAGGTTATATAATCGCCCGGCGAGACGGAATTGCCATCAATGACATCAATCTTTTCGAAATAGAAAATTGACGGGTCTTTATATGAAACATCGCCAGTCGGCACACAAATCCCCGCAGGATTGCCGATGTCACCTGATTCCCAAGTTTGTTTAACCAAATTCGAGTCATAAATTATAAGCCTGTCGGGACTTGACCCACCTTCGTAAGTCGTTATATATACGTAACTCGTGTCTTGGTTCACTGCGATGCCGGCAACAGAACTGCCAACAGTGACATAATCTTCAGTTTGAGAATATATATCATATTGATACAAACAAGGGTCTCCTTGTCCATAAGAACCCATACTGCCGTAGTAAAGCAGTTGATTGGCAACATCAACGGCAATGCCGATAACCTCACAAGAAACCTCAATTTCTCCCTCTCTCGACCAGTCGTTAGTGTCGTAGAATTTTATCACATCTGTATTGTCTCCCACATATAAGAGACCATTTTCTTCATCCAGAGCGATCCCAAATGCACCAATTGATTCACCATCCCATATCAAGTCTTCCAACTCTATATAGTAAGGGTCGTTGAAATCAGGGGTGAGTGTTTTAGTTGATGGGTCCCATGAATAGGAGTATAAATGGTTAGTATACCGGTCTACTGCATAAAGCTTACTCTTGCCCGTATCCATTGCCACGCCGGCGAGGTCATCTGCATAAGGCACATCTATTGAACCGTCACTTACCATTGTTTGGGCGTTGATTAATTCAATTTTATCCAAGAATTCAAAGCTGCAAAACAACCATTTCCCATAATTTGATTCGTGGATTGCAAGACCAACCGGTGAGGTATAAGCTGTATTAGTAGTAACCTGATGGATTAGACTGTTAGCATCGACTTTATAAGCCTGGATCTCCTTACCATTAGTGTTTGAAATTACATATACTGATTTTCCCGCCTGGGCAGGGCTAACCAGTCCAATAAGAATAAGCAAATGCAAGATTACTAAATAAAGTTTCTTTCCGGGTAACATCTTTATCCACCTCTCATAAAAGGTAAGGATTTTTCTCTCACCGTTTATTTCTTAAAAAAAGCCCTCCTAAACTCAACAAAAGTAATGTGGTTGGCTCAGGAATGATATTCACATGGACATAGGTGTCCGCACCTAAGTGGATGGCAAAAGGACTGTCGTCGGCGTAATATTTACCGTAGATCCATCCATCGTCATGTCCACCAGAGGGTTCGAAAACTATGTCGTAAGCGCAAAGGTTTACTACGCTATTGTGCTGCGATGATAAACCACCCAGTTGGCCGCCAAAAATATTGACAATGCTGTCATCACGAGTCCATAGAGTATCCATTGTACCGTCATACCAATTAGTGAAAGTAGTATCATAGGCAGCGAGCCTGCTTATATCGCCGCCAAAGATATCCAGTGTGCAATCGTTGTACATCCAGATTTCCCCATAAACATCATCATCAAAGATTTCATGATGGCCACTTGTCCAGACAGTATCCGCCTTGACCGGACAAGCGCAGAGTAATACTATTACCGCGACTACTGTTTTGATTTTCGTTTTCATCATTACCTCCTCAAAATTGAGTTTTAATTTCTTGAACCGCTCACACCTTTACTATACTTTATTATACCAGAACTTCTCCTTAGGTCAAATAAAATGTCACTTATTTTGTATAGTTTTTGCTTAGATTGGTCGAAGACCAGGCCAGCTAATTCGTGTGGAGCTGTTATGGTGTCTATCCCAGTCATTGTTTTAGCATTGATTAAATCCAACTTAGATGAGCCATCAAAATCGACGAACAATGTTGCGGAATCTGGGTCCAAGGCTAAACCAACAGCACATGTTATAGAAGCATTCATTTCTGTCTGTTTTTGTATCTCGTCGCCGTCTATACTAAATGCTTCGGCTTTACTCGGATCGTTGGGTTCATAGAGGTGTTTACTGATGATAAACACAGACTTGTTTGCTTGGGCTGTACCGATGAATCCAACAAAGATAAGCAGGCACAGCAGAGCCATAATAAATTTCTTTGCGAATTGCATTTTTCACTCCTTAAAAAATGGTTATTGATTTTCCCTTACTTTCTCTTTCTTAGAAGAAGCCCTCCTAAGCCCAATAGTAAAAACGTTGCCGGTTCCGGAACTATATTTACATGCGAGTAACTATGTTCACCATAAAACGAAAATGAAAATGGAGAGTCATCGTTGTAGTATGTACCTTCCATCCAGCCTTCATTATGGAGGCCATCTGTAGAGTGGTACGTCACATCATAAGCATAAAGATTCACGGTGCTCTCATGGAAAGCTGCTAACCAATTTAACGTACCACCATAGATGTTGACAATAGTATCGTCATTGCTCCATAAGCCATCCATTTCGCCGCCGAAAATGCCTGCACTACTAAAATCCAAGGTTTCTAATTTGAGTATCTGCCCACCTAAAACATCTGCGGTAGCATAATTGCTCATAAAAATTTCATCGTAGACATCACCATCTGTAACTATATGATGCCCACTATCCCACCATGTAGCAGCTCTAACTGGACAAACGCCAAACAACATTACTACTGCCAGAATTGTAAATACTTTAGTTTTCATAATTACCTCCTATTTTTGGTTAAAAAAGTTAATAAAGTTTTCTTGCAATTCTATATTGAGTAATTTACCCGCCTCCTTGGCTGATTTTCTCCCCCTAAAACACCTGGCTTGTCCGGTCACAACCAGATTTTCCCGATAGTGATTATTCCCGAAAAAGACATCTATTATAGGTATTTTACAATTACTGCGTTGTTCTTGTCAAGTAAATAATTTGAAAAAAATGGGATGGCCAAGGGACATCCCATTCAAAATAGCAGAATCGCTTGACTGTTTAGAAAATGGTGATTAAACTGCTTAGCTGTGGGTAAGGCAAGTGCAAAACCGATAATAGGGATTTTGGGCGGTGTCTGCTCGGGCAAAAGTACCGTTGCAGCCGAATTTGCAAAATTAGGTTGCATAGTTATCGATGCCGACAAGATTGCCCACGAGCTGCTCGAGAGGAACGACATAAGAGAAAAAATAGTCGCCTTTTTTGGCGAGGCCATTCTGGGTTCGGCAGGGAAAATTGACCACAGGAAACTGGCTGATATTGTTTTTGCCGATGCCGGCAAGCTCTCATCGCTTAATGGGATAATCCACCCTCTTGTTCTGGAGCAGGCAGAGGAGCTTATAAGACAATATAATCGCCAAAATCAGGTCAAGGTGATTGTGCTGCATGGCTCAGGGCATTTCACCTTGACTGTCAGCATAACAGAACCTGCTTGGTTAGGTTCCAGCGTCCCTATTTTCCAGACAATTGTATTACAGTTGAGAATTTCATTGGGTTCCGGCTCTGACGAAATATACTTCACGTCATCCGGCAGATAATCGATTATGACTACGTTGGTATCAGAATCGCTGTTTGCATCGTAGGTGATAGTATAAATTATCTCATCGCCTGGCTCGACACAATCGACAATATTATCTTCTTTGACCAGCGTAAGCGTGGGAAACGTCGGCTTGTAGTAAACATCGCCGGTCGGAACACATATCCCCGCAGGGCCGGATCCTCCACCAGTATTCTCCGAATCTGTGCAAATAAAGCATGGGTCTGAGCAATCATATACCCGTACCTGCCTATCAGAAGTTGTTACATAAACCAGTCCGGAATCTATATCAACAGATACACCTATCGGTACAGTTTCTATATTTTGCTCGGTGTTAGGATTCGTGTCAGTCTCAAGATTATGTTTTACTAAAAAGGTATGGCCTTCTCCAAGCCCCTTGTACAACGCTCCTGCATAAAGATAAGCAGGATGCAAACCGTTATTTGGGTCTATAGTAATATCCGCTACTGGCCGACCCACATCACGCGAGCCCAGATGCGTCCAGTTAGGGTCGTTGGCATCATATATATGCACGTTAGTTGTGTCATTACCAACGTACAACCGTCTGGTATTTTCATCCAACGATATCCCCCACGCAAAGTCTGAACCCAAATCTGTAAGGCTAACATATGGATCACCCGAACTATAGGGTTGATTCGGGTCTTCTGGGTCCATCAATATCAGTTTCTTCTGTGATGTGCTCCATGCGAGAATATAAAGTTTATAACTGTCTCTTCCTACAACATAGACTCTTTGCTTTGCTTCATCCGCAACGATGCCAGCCAAATTGCCAGCATAACATGGTGCACCGCTTAAGTCTGTAAATCCTTCCTGTTGCAAGGTCTTTGCATTAACCCATACTATCTTACCTGCGTCTTCATAGGTTATAAAAAGAAGCTCCAGATTTGAATCGATGGTAACGTCGACCGGGCCATAAGCGTAGTTCGTAACGTTAACATCTGCTTCCTGATATTGCAGTTGGTCGCCGTCAATTTTATATGCCTTGAGTGTACCGGCATAATGGTCAGTGATGGCATAAACGGATTTTGCAATCGCCTGATTCGCACCGACTGTGCAAATAATGAATACGAACAGCGATATAACGCTGATTATTCTTATCCGTTTCATCTTTATCCTCCTTCTGTTTTTATGTGTAGTTTTCTTAAACAGTTCTACGCCTTCTTAAGGCGACACTGCCTATCGCAATTAACAATACTGTACATGGTTCAGGTATTTCATAAAGCATAACATGTGAGTACGTTTCGGAACCATAGAAATCGAAGTTAAAGAGGACACCACCTTCCCAGTCTCCCCAGACAAAACCATTACCAAACTTTCCACCGGTGTCTGACTTGCCGAGATTATATCCATAAACATTAATTATACCCGAATCTCCAGCAGCTAAATTGTCCGTTACCAAACCGCCCAACAAGTTCACGGTTCCAAATTGCGAGGCTGAAACAAGATCTAAGATCCCTCCTGTAACGTTTGCGATACTATATCCACGAGCACGCAATATATCAAGATCTGCATTATCGAAAACATTGACTGTTCCTGTGTCATAAGAATACAGACCATATGCGGAACCACCAAACACATTTACATTGCTTGAGTCATAGGCAACCAGCGTAGGTACCCTACCTCCGCTGAGATTGATAGTGCTTTGGTTTCTGGCATATACTTCCGTAGTACCGCCAGTCATGTTGAGTATGCTGGAATCATAAGCGAGCATATTAGAAGCGCTTCCCCCAAACATACTTACTGTAGTTCTATCCGGCGGCGTGTCATAAATATATACGTTGGCGTAATCGTCTCCCTCCCTGATAATCCCATCGCTGGTAAAGATTTTATCCGGCACAGCATAAAGGCCGGATACTGTAAAAAGTATTACAGCCACAATAATTGTAAATAATTTAGCTTTCATAATTACCTCCTATTTTTGGTTAAAAAAGTTAATAAAGTTTTCTTGCAATTCTATATTGAGTAATTTACCCGCCTCCTTGGCTGATTTTCTCCCCCTAAAACACCTGGCTTGTCCGGTCACAACCAGATTTTCCCGATAGTGATTATTCCCGAAAAAGACATCTATTATAGGTATTTTACAATTACTGCGTTGTTCTTGTCAAGTAAATAATTTGAAAAAAATGGGATGGCCAAGGGACATCCCATTCAAAATAGCAGAATCGCTTGACTGTTTAGAAAATGGTGATTAAACTGCTTAGCTGTGGGTAAGGCAAGTGCAAAACCGATAATAGGGATTTTGGGCGGTGTCTGCTCGGGCAAAAGTACCGTTGCAGCCGAATTTGCAAAATTAGGTTGCATAGTTATCGATGCCGACAAGATTGCCCACGAGCTGCTCGAGAGGAACGACATAAGAGAAAAAATAGTCGCCTTTTTTGGCGAGGCCATTCTGGGTTCGGCAGGGAAAATTGACCACAGGAAACTGGCTGATATTGTTTTTGCCGATGCCGGCAAGCTCTCATCGCTTAATGGGATAATCCACCCTCTTGTTCTGGAGCAGGCAGAGGAGCTTATAAGACAATATAATCGCCAAAATCAGGTCAAGGCGATTGTGCTGGATATGCCGCTATTGGCAGAGGTCGGCTGGGCAAAACGATGTGATAAGCTCGTTTTTGTGGAGTGTAACTGGCAATTAAGGGTGGATAGGGCAAAAAAAATGGGTTTTTTTGACGAAAATCGGCTTAAAATTCGAGAAAATTTTCAAATTTCTCTTGACAACAAGGCCAAACTCACCGATAATACCATCGATAACAATTCTGGCTTCTCGGCGTTAGCTAAGCAAGTCGCTGGTGTATTCTCTGATATAGTAGATAGCGATTAAGTGAAGTTTATCATAGAGCGTTTGCTTTAGTGATAGCCGTTTTTGATAAATAGATTTTGTTTCCACTATTCAAAAATTCAAATCCTGTTAGATTCCTGCGGGAAAGTTATTTTGTAGAATCGTAAATTCCCGTTCGTCAGGGCGAAGGCCCTGCCGTAGTCCCGATAAGTAGAATAAGGAGTAATGATGGCTAAAACTGCTTCAAAAACCAGAAGGAACACGCCTCAAAAACACAGAACTACAAAGAAAAAGACTGTTGTAGAACGAGAATCTGCCGCTGAACAAGTAGAGCAGAGCGACCCGAACACGGCTGTGGAGGCCACCACTTTAGAAACCACAGAAGAAGCTCAGAAAAGGGCTGAAGAAGAGTCCACTCATGCTAAGTATGAACGGATAAAAAAAGGCGAGCTGTATTTGACGGATTTGCAGAAACTGACGGTGTCGGAGCTGCACGATATTGCCAAGAAAGAAAAGATTACCGAGTACAGTGCTCTTAAAAAGCAGGATTTGATTTTCAGGATTCTCAAAGAGCGTATTCGGCAAAACGGGCTCTTGTATGGCGAAGGTGTGCTGGAAGTGTTGCCGGACGGTTACGGATTTCTCCGAAATCCGGATTACAACTACCTGTCGTCCTCTGATGATATC
>CAZUPG010000074.1:0-7231 GCA_964622085.1 uncultured Pirellulales bacterium
TCCGCAAAATACCTCTTACACAGGGAAAATTTGCGCTCGTTGACCCGGAAGATTACGAAGAGCTTTCGAAATATAAATGGTATGCAGTGCGAAGTCCAAGGGGATTCTATGCCGTGCGGAGTATTAAGGCAAAGAATAGCCGAAGCGGGCAAAAAAGCGTCAGGATGCACCGTGTAATACTAAAAGCCCCGGAAGGCAAGTTTATCGACCATATAAATCATAACGGCCTGGATAATCGAAAGAGCAACCTGCGAATTTGTACGATGCAGCAGAACTCTTGGAATATGCGTAAGCAAAGGCGTAATTGCACCTCGCAATATAAGGGTGTTGCCTGGCACAAGGGAGAGGGAAAGTGGCAGGCGAGAATTATCTGCAATGGAAAGTCATTCTCAAGCGGATATTTCGATGATGAAAAAGCTGCAGCGATGGCCTACGATGACAAGGCAAAAGAGCTGTTCGGAGAATTTGCATCGCCAAACTTGCCATAGCCCAAGGGTTGGCCGTCCTCTGTCGTCTGTCCTCTGTCGTCAGTCGTCCCTCGTCTATCGTCTCTCGCGTCCTCTTCTACGGCATAAGGTAAGGATAGTTGCGCCGAGAGTCATCAGAAGGGCGGAGGCGGGTTCGGGGGTGTTGAAGATAAGCTCGAGGTGGTTAAAAACGCCGGTGTCGTCATAATAAGCATCATAGATTTGGAGCTTCCATTGGCCAAAGGCGCCTTCGCCATTGAATACTGAAAGCTGGAATGGTGAACGGGGTCTGAATCGGCCGGTAAAAGGCGCTTTAGCATCCTCGATTGGGGTATCAGCCTGGTCGTCGAATATCGTGTCAGTGTAGTCTTGGCCTTTAAAGAATTCTTTTTCGAAATTATACATATTCAAACATATCCACATATCGGTAGGACTATGGAGAAAAATTTGCAAATCAAACGCGCTTGTGTGTGTTAAACTTATGCCGACATCAAGATCATAGATAGTAAAATGGTTGGGGACCTCTATGATAGCATCATTCATCCAGCCCATATCGTATTCACTATTCGGGTCATCCAGAGAAGGAATAGGCAGGTCAAAGTCTTGGCTGTAGCTGTAAATGATTGGTGCCGGGTCAGCAAAGGCGGGAAAACAAAAACCCGCCCCGACGAGAAAAATTGCGACAATCCGTTGTGCTATACTGCGAGCATCCATACTCAGCCAATCAGCAAATTTTACCCCGTTGGAAAGCCTGCCCCCTCCGGTAGGCGGGAAAGCCCCGCCCTCGTTTTCTCCGTAAGTCCCGTAAGGGACGCCCGACGGCGGAGTCCCTGGGACTAACGGGGTTTATGCGCAAATAGTTATCAACATAAGGGCCCCGGCAAAAACAAGATACCAGAGCGTACCCGGCTCACCGTAGGGTGGGCTTTAGCCCACCAATCCCTCGACTCCGCTCGGGATGGTGAGACTGTCGAACCATTACAGAACGGTGGGGCAAGCCCCACCTTACCAAGTGAATCCACCTTGAGCACTGGAAATTATAACTTTATAGGACGATTTTGCGAGAAAAAAATAAAAATTAACCGCAAAAAACACGGTTGGCATGGAGTATATGCAAGATTTTCAATGGACTATAACTATATCTCTTTGGTTTTTTATTTTACTTCAATGACGGAGTTGAAATCACCGAACTGATTGAACTCTGTTAGCTCATTATACGGGTCCGGCTGCCATTGGCCATCCACAACCAGCCGGTAGCGATATTTGCCCTGTGGCAGTTTTATCTTCGTCTGCCAGACACCGCTGTCGCCGACTTTTTCCATCGGTGTATTTGCCGGCTGCCAATTATTAAAGTCGCCGGCAACCTGCACGCTATCGGCACGCGGATACAGCGTTACAAAAACAACCGCATCGTCTATCTGGTTTACGCCGTAATAGTCGGAGAGCTTGGTACTAATCTCAACTGGCTGTTCTCGGCTCAATTCACGACCTATGGTGGCCTCCTCTTTCTGTATTTGGACCGTGCGCCCGCCGCCCCGACTTGCGTCGGAAGACGCGGGGGCAGGCTGCTCTGCAAAATGTGGTTGCTCAGTCTTTGCAGCCGGCACAGTTTTAATCTCCGGCTTTGCCGCCTTTAACAACTCATCAGCGGTGACGCTAATTGATTCGAGCTGTTCAGATAGGGAGTTGACTATCTGGTGGCGTTGCTGTTTGGCCTCAGTGCCGATAACTTCTTCGGCCAGTGCCTGAAAATCCTTCTGTCCCTTGCTGGCAGGGTCGTATTCATTAATAGGCTGACCAAAACTGGAGGCTTCCTTGATTTTCGTATTGAAATTAACAACAGTTTTGAACATTTTGTCGGCAAAGTGAGCACGCAGCTCCGCAAGGATTTCTCTGGCCATCTTCGTTCTTACATCATACATACTTGCCAAGACTTTAACATATACGCGCTGAGTGAATCGCTCACAGAGAATTCTGATTGTCTCAAGCTGCTTGCTGAGGCCGTGCAGCGCAAAGTACCCTGTCTCGACAGGAACGATAACATCGGTTGCCGCTGTTAGTGCGTTGAAGGTCAACAGTCCCACAGCTGGTGGGCAATCGATTATTGAGTAGTCATACTCGCCCGTCACCTGGTCCAGAGCCTGCTTTAAGCAGCATTCACGCTCGGTAATTCCGGCCATCTGCTGCTCGAACGCCGTCAGGTCTATACTGGCCGGCGCCAGTTCTAATCTATCGTCAATCTGCCAGAGTATTTCTGTCAGGCGTATCGGCTCGTTTCTGCTTCTACTTATCAGGACATCATAGATACTTTGCTCAATCTGCTCCTCGGGCACGGCCAGACCA
Organism: uncultured Pirellulales bacterium; assembly: GCA_964622085.1. Taxonomy (GTDB): domain Bacteria; phylum Planctomycetota; class Phycisphaerae; order Sedimentisphaerales; family Anaerobacaceae; genus CAZBWE01. Next base: position 2,811 of record CAZUPG010000074.1, read on the forward strand.
ACTGCGCAATGCGACTGTGGGTCCATATCGACCAGCAGAATCCTCTTGCCCGCTTCAGCAAGAGCACTTGCTATATTTATCGATACTGTAGTCTTGCCGCAGCCCCCTTTTTGATTAACGACCGCTATAGTTCTCATTTTTCTTCTCCAATTCAGGAGCTTTTCCTTAATGACCCGCTAAAGGCGGAAAAACCCCCTTTCCACTACAGAAAATGCCGTTCAGCGCACGCTGTGAAACCTTCAGTTTCAATACTAAGAAGCATCCAAACGCCCAATAATATTATTCGGCAAAGAAGACCGAAAAACTTTATCTTTTATGGGACGGGCCGATAAAAAACCTAAATAACAATACCAATAGCAGGCCGTTTCACATCGCCTGATAGGATAAGCAGGATTTATCAAACCACGAAAAAGCACGAAAAAGACACGGATTTTTTGCTAGATACGAGATACTAGCGACGAAAATTGGCTTGTGTTTGGTGAGAATTGGGGGTAAAATTCGGTGAGCAGCAGCGATAGATTTCATAAATTGCCATGTTTTTCCTTCCTTTCCCCTGACTATTCCCGCCCTATCCCTACCCTATCCTTACCATATTCCTACCCTACTCCTATCTCACTCCTACCCCATTCTACTATAACATACCAACATATTATCTTTGATAATAAACAGTTGTATGTATCATATCCACCTTATATTAAGGTAGTTATACTTATCAGTTTATTTACTATACTATAATTAGCGTTTATTTAACCCCCGATGTATTCTTCATACACATATATTTGTAACCACATGGCACTAAAGTATATATTGAGATAAACGGCTCAGAATCAATTATTTCTATATATGGTTATCCCTATACCCCCTAAAAGAGCTGTTTTAGGCTGTATAGCAGCATGCAACTCTTTACACCATACTATTGTGTATACATAGGTGTATATGTGTCAACTTATAATGTGCTTATTATCTATAAGGTATATACGCCTATCTACCTATATATAAAGGAGATATGATATATTCTTTAATTGGCATTGTATATTAGTTGCTAGGGAATGGCGTATATTAACTCATAATATTTGAAAAATAATATTAAATAGTTCCAGATTTTACTTGACATGAGCACAGCCGTAATGTAAAATACCATGAAAGTAGAAAATATTATGTGATACTGAAAGGCTGAAATATGGCGGTTAAGAAAGAGGTTTTTAGGGTTGGATTATTTGTCGGAGATGAGCAAGTTGCAGAGTCAAAAGACGTTGCATTGTGGCAAGCTGTTTTCTCTGCGATTAACCGGAGTGAAGAAGGAGGTAATACTATAAAGGATGGTAACGATTTTTTGCATAACAGCCGGATTAGCAATGTAGCATTAGGATTTGCTGACACACCACTAGCTAAGTTTGCAGATATGATTGGTGTAACTGAGGCGATGATACAAGGTGCATGCGACCCGCAAGAGGAAGAACCATACCTGCATTTAGATGAACGTTGTTGGGCTGAATGGATTAAAAACATACCTCAGCGAGGTCCACGGGCAGTAAGTTCAAGTACATTGGCTGCGACGATATTGTGCCTATGGTTTCGCTCAGTTGGCATAGAACATCCAATGTTAAGACAGAGCCAGAATATCCTCTCCATTATTGGTGCGGAAGGAAAGAATCCTGCTCGTTCAATTAAGAACTGCTCGTGGCTCCAACTTCGAGGTGGACAAACGATGCAGTTAAACCCTGCAGCAATTGAACAAGCAATTGAGGTTGTAAGAGCATTCTGCGAAAAAAGACCGCCGAAAATATAACTTGTGTATCATGATAGAAACACAAGTAAGCAGTTAGAAATGAAAGGATAAAGTATTGTGAAAACTAATGAGGAACTGTTGAAACGCATATGCGATCAAGAAGATCGGATTAAACGATTGGAGCAAGTTCTACTACAAAATTCTGGTGAAATCAATAGGTTCACAAATACACCTAAACGGTTGTCCTTAAGAGAGCTTATGCGAAGGACAAAATCTCGGACGAATGTAGAAAAAGTGCTACTGGTAGGATATTTCTTGGAACAGCATGAAGGTCTTAAGTGTTTCAACGCAGATGATATGAAGAGAGCTTTTCAAAATGCAAAAGAGCCGGTACTATCGAACACGTTAGCATTCATCAACCAGAATATTAAAAATGGCAATATCATGCAAGTGAAAGAAAAGAAGGATAACAGGAAAGCATATACATTAACGGCCTCTGGAGAAGATTTGGTGGAGAAATCTCTCGGCGAAGAAAAAACTCTGGAATAAAACGTCAGTAAAAAACTTTCTAGGTCAATTTAGTATATTTTTGTTAGCTAAAGAGAGAAATTGTTTAAAAGATGGTTTCAAAAAAGAAAAAAAATAAAACAAGTACAGATCTTTTGGAAAGATTTAGAGATGTAAAAACCGATGGTTTACCCGAGTTTGGTAACTATGGTAAACCTCTCGAAATGGGACTGTGGGTTTTGTGGGTTGCCAAAGAAAAGCTTGATTTAAGAATGCTAACGGCTTACGAGATTGCTGATGTTATAGTAAATGTGAAGGAGAACAGTATCGATGCAAGAGCTATTGTCAACGCTTTTAATAGAGCTAAAGGGAAAAAGATTCATATACATGATGTGGGCGGAGAAACTTACTATGAAATTATGGGGCCAGGCAAAGAACACTTAATTAAAAAGACCAGCGGAGGTTCCATTGCGGTTTATTACTTTGAAGCTGAGAAAAGGTATCATAGTAAAAATGTTTTAGCCAATAACATACTAACGGGACTTACAGGTGAGATAAAAATTGTAGATCCTTACTGCAGTGATAGAACTTTGGACATTTTGTCAAAAGCAAGGGTGAAGAAAGTTAAATTCCTTACAAGACTTGAAAATCTCTCTGAGAGAAATAAAAACCATTTTCTGAGAGAACTAAGGGATTTCAAGGCAGAACATGCTAATGTTGAGTTTAAAAACTACTCAAATACAGATATTCACGATGGATATATTATCTCACCTGATGTCGTTGTTATTCTTGGGCATAGTATGAAGGATCTAGGTGCGAAAGAGTCATTTGCTGTTGTTTTTGACAAGCAGACAAGTAGAAATGTATTTGAAGCTCTCGTTGAGAATTTTAATAGACGGTGGAACAAAGCGAGTCTGATGTAACAGGACCTTACTAAGTTAAGGTAAAGACTAATAAAGGAGAAATTTATGGCAAAGGCTAATCTGATCCTCCCGGATGGAACAAAGGTAAAAATAGATGGCTCGGCTGAAGAAGTGGCTTCACTGATTTCTAAATTGTCGCAGCCTTCCGTTACTCAGCACAAAAAGACGAAACCTAAAAGAAAGAAAGGTGGCAAGCTTAAAACAAAGGCAAAACGACCGTCAATTGTTAGGGAACTTGATTTATCCAAAAACGGATCTACTCCAAGCATAAGGGACTTTTATCAAAAGTACGCGCCAAAAACGAACTTGGAGCGTAATTTGTTATTCTGTTACTACTTGCAAAATCTTAAGAACGTAAAGCCTATAACTATTGATCACGTTTACACATGCTACCGTAATATTCAGGAACTTAAAATTCCAAAAAACTTATACCAAAGTTTAGTTGATACATCTAGACTTAAGGGGTGGATAGATACTAGTTCTATGTATGATATTTCCGTCGAAATTGCTGGGATTAATTACATGGAACACGATATGCCAAAATCAGAAAGTAAGTAGAAATGGTGCCGGAGGCCACCCCAGTTAGATAGTAAACGACACATCTCACGGGGCAGGCAATCCAACGTGATAAATTGGGGTGGGAAATATAAAGCATTCCTCGCGTGGGTAACCCACACACAATGAAATCCTAATCTCTAAATCCTCCATAGGACGCCTAACGGCGAAAACAATCCCCGTTTGCACGGGGACAAGCATCGAAATTTAAATGTTCTCCACAGAATGCCTTACGGCAAAAACAGTGAGGTGATGGCCTCATAGGATTATGCGGCTGGGCTGAAGCAAGCCCGCCACACGGACCCGCCAAAAAGACGGCGGGTAAACGGCGGGTAAACGGCGGGCAAAATCCGCCATACAAACGGCAGATAAAAAATCGAGTGTCTTTTTGGATGAAAGCTGATAGAATATAAGCTCTCAGCCCTTTTTGAAAAAGGAACGATTTATGACTCTCGATAATGCCAAATCATCTGAACGGCAAAGGGACGAGGCAACTCTTGAGCTTCTCAGAAAGCTTATGGAGAAGCTGCTCTCAGGCGATATTTCAACTGCGAGACTGGCGGCTTTCGAGTTGGCGCGTAAGCAAGAGGACGGCTTAGCTATACTCAAAGAGGCACTATTCGGTAACTATCCAAGGACAGCTAAAAAGGCAGCTGCCTACGGCTTAAGGAGTATGAAGGGCAGAATGCGGAAGATGGCTTTGGAAG
>CAZUPG010000075.1:0-7217 GCA_964622085.1 uncultured Pirellulales bacterium
CATCGGGAAAAACTTCCTCACATACATCTCAACCAACTGTACCGCCCCTGCGATAACCAGTATATAGCACACATATCGTGTAACTTCCAGGTTTAGAGGCATAAGTATCAGGTTATCGATAAGCCAGGTCAGCGTCCCGCTCAGGGTAACGACAAACGTCACCGCCATCCCCATCCCGAACGCCATATCGATTCTGCCTGATACGCCAAGGTACGGGCAGATACCAAGAAACTTGGTAAAGACAAGATTATTGATTAAAACAATCGAAATAAAACCCACAATTAAAGTGTTGACCGTATCCATTAATCTTATCCTTTTATTTGTCTTTTGGTAATTGCGTTAACAAGTCCCAGCATTAATCCCAAGGTTATAAACGCTCCTACCGGCATACTCATCGCAGCCCAGGGTATGAACCAGCCGCCTTGCGACTGTATATTAAGAATCGGGATTTCAAAAATAGCGCCGGTCGAAAGAATCTCTCTTATACCGGCCAAAATGCACAATGTAAGCGTAAAGCCAACACCCATTCCCAGCGCATCGACAATGCTTACGGCTAAGCTGTTTTTACTGGCGCAGGCCTCCGCTCGGCAGATAATAATGCAATTGACGATAATCAATGGTACGTAAGGTCCGAGCCGTTCACTCATTTCCGGCACAAATGCCTTCAAAAATAAATCTGCTATTGTTACAAACGTTGCTATTGTTACCGTGAACATCAGTATCCGCAGGTGCGGCTTGAGAAGGTTGCGTATAATGCTTACGACAATATTACTGCAAACAAGCACAAAGATGACACTAAGCCCCATCGTCAAGGCCGGCTTGACCGCCACCGTAACCGCAAGCGTCGGGCACATTCCCAGCAGTAACCGAAAGACCGGATTCTCACGCCACAGACCTCGAAACAGCGTCTCTTTATAAACACCTGCTTGTACTTTACTATTATCTGTCATTGCTGATTAAACCTTTGCTCTGCAACTGTTTTTTTACCTGCTCAACGTAATGATTTATTATTTTAACCACTGCTTCACTACTCACCGTAGCGCCGCTTATCGCCACAATTTCGTTATCTTTTTTCTCCGGCTGGCCGGTTTTGACAAGTGTAAGCTCCTCAGCCGGTACACCGATAAACTGATTTCGGTAATAGGGGTTTTTTATCTGGTTGCCGAATCCTGGCGTCTCATTGCTCGATAGCACTCCAAATCCCTCAATCTTTCCAAAGCCTGCATTAACGGTCAGCACAAGTTTTATCTTATCCGCAAATCCCGACCCTTCACAGCTAAACGCCCAGCCAACGCATTTGCCGTCAGCCGATATAGCTTTCTTGATATCCGTCTTGAACTTTTTACCTTTGGCCGATTCCAGTTCGGCTTTCTCGATAGCCGTTTCAAAACTCACCGCTTCGGCGAGCATCTCCCTGGCAATGCTTTTGAACTTATCTTCTTCATTCTGCTGTATCTTCCCTTCCCACGCAGCGTTCGCCGCTGCTATCAGCAGACCGAAGAAAAACGACACTACAATCAGCAGCCAGCTTTGTTTAATAAAATGTTTTATTCTAAACATCAAAAAACCATTTTTTGCCGCCAAGGCACCAGGACGCAAATATATTCCCCGCGTTTTGTCCAGCGGTTGCGCTGCTCGTATCGGTTGCGTCCAACGTAAGACGTTCGACGAAACGAGCGGCGCAACCGCAACCGTTTAGCACCATACATTTACATGTGTGGTATCCTTTTTTGTGTCTTTGCCTGTCCGCCGTAGCTTTAGCGAAGGCGGGTGCCTTCGTGGCTACAACTTCGGTTTACCTCCTGCTGGAATCCACTTACAGAATCTGTCAATCAAGGATGTTACGGCGTTCATCAAAAGCACCGAATACATTACCCCTTCCGGGTATTCTCCGACTATTCTTATAAGCATCGTTATTGACCCGACACCGATACCGAAGATCCACATCCCTTTCGGCGTCAAAGGGGCGGTAACAGGGTCGGTCGCAATAAAAAATGCGCACAATAATAACCCTCCGCTGGTTAAATGAAACACCGGCTGCGCATATTTTTCTGAGTCAATAAGATAAAAAATCCCTGCAAAGGCGACTGCGGATACGATAACTGCAAAGGGAATGTGAACGTTGATTGTTCGTCTTATCAATAGATACAGCCCGCCTATTAGTAGTGCAATTGCGCTAGTTTCTCCCAGGCACCCGCCAACTTCGCCTGTAAATGTTGCTTTCAACTGTTCATTAACAACCTTAGTTTCGCATTTGCCTTTTATGACCTCTTTACTCCACGCCAATGGTGTCGCTTGTGTCCTTGCATGTATCGTATTTTCTGGTGAGATTCTGGGCATTGCGGGGTCGATTGGAGCCGGTACTGTCCACGTTGTCATCAGAGCGCCGAAAGAGACTGTCAGAAATGCTCTGCCGACCATTGCAGGATTGAAAATATTGGCGCCGAGTCCGCCGAAGACCATTTTGCCGATTGCGATGGAAAATACGCTGCCGATTATCGCCGCCCAGACAGGCAACCTCGGCGGGACGGATAGCGCAAGTATTATACCGGTTACAATGGCGCTATAGTCTCCGAGCGAATCTTCTTTTTTGCGAATCACATTGCAAAGCCACTCGGTTACCATTGCTGAAATAACGCACGTTGGGATAAGGATAAGCGCATAGTTTCTAAAGTAATAGCCCGCCGCCGCCATTGCTGGTACCAGACCGATTATGACGTCTATCATCACGCTGCGAGTCGAACGGTACTCACTTATATGCGGCGAACATGATACCCTCAAGCCTCTCAGCATCTTTTACCTTCTATTTTCTTCGTGTCTTCGTGGCAAATTATATATATCATTCTCTTTGTGCCTTGGTGTCTTTGTGGCAAAAATCTTTTTTATTCCGGTATCTTTTTCTTTTGTTTTGCAAGGGTTATTTTCCCTATTTTTATGTATCCGGTCACTTCTATATTGGCCGGGCAGACGTAGCTGCAACAGCCGCACTCGGTACAAGCGTTGATATAATAGCTTTCTGCCACATCGAGAAGATTATACTTTACAGCGTGAGCGATTTTCGTTGGCATTAAATGTTCAGGACAAACTTCCAGACATCTGCCACAGCGAATACAAGATGTTTGACGCCTTTTGTATTTGGCCCTGCCGATTTGTTTTTTTGTCAATACCGTTATTGCGCCGGTGGTTTTTGTAATCGGCATTGTCAAATCGGAAATTGCTATTCCCATCATTGGCCCGCCGACAATGACCTTTGCGCTTCTTTCGGCTACTCCTCCGCAGAACTCTATTAGTTCTTCGATTGACGTTCCTATCGGAACATAGTAATTGCCCGGCTTGGTAATTGCCTCTCCGCTTACTGTTACGACCCTGTGGGTCAAAGGCCGGTTATACACCACTGCTTCTGCAATCGCCGCAGTAGTTGCCACGTTAAGCACAACCACGCCTATCATTGGCGGTATGCCACCCGTGGGGACATCCTTGTTGAGGAGCGCTTTTATCAGCTGCCTCTCACCGCCTTGTGGGTATTTTGTTTTAACTGCAACCACCCTGATACTATCGCTGTCTCCAGACCGCTCCAGTGCCTCATTCATTACTTCTATCGCTTTTGGCTTATTATCTTCGATGCCGATAATGGTTTTTGAACAGCCGGATGTCTTTTTTGCAAGTTTTATCCCAACGATAATTTTGTCCGTCCATTCTAACATAATCCGGTAGTCACAGTTAATATACGGCTCGCACTCACACCCGTTGATGATTAAGGTTTCTTTTGGTAGTCGTGGATTCGGCTCAATCTTTACTCTTGTTGGAAAGCCGGCCCCGCCCATACCGACGATACCCGCCTCTCGGACGGCATCGCATATCTGTCTCACAGAATATTGGTTTTCGTCGAAATCATCGGTGAATTTGTCTGCATTTGGCTGCTTAGGCGGGTTATTTTCTGGCTCTGCTTCGATAATCACAGCAGGGCTGCGCCCAAGAACCGCGTGCGCTTGTAGCCCGATTGCTTTTACCTTACCGCTTATAGGCGAATGAACTGGAGCTGTTACAAACGCATCGCTATCGCCGACTTTTTGACCTGCTTGAACCTGCTCACTTTTCGCTACCAGTGGCCGACAGACTGCTCCAAGATGTTGGATGAGCATTATCGCAACTTGTTTGACGACTGGACCCTGCTGTATTTCGCTTTCATTGGTAAGCTCTTTCTTTTCTGGAGGATGTGTCCCGCCGCTGAAAGTCAATCTGCTTTTGGTATCAATTTGCATATTTGATAGATTCAGAAATTATCTGTCTTTATTTGATTGCTTGTTTATTGCTTTTATAATCAATATCAGACCAGAAGTTACCGATATGGCCGATAGAAAGACAAGGGGTGTATTGTCGAAGATTTGCTCGAAAACCGCTAAGCAGCCGATGAAAACCAATAAGGGTAGCAAGAATGCAATGATAACCTTTACCACCATTGAAGGGCCTTTGCTTTGCCCCAATTGCCGGTAAATCCTTTGGCAATCACTGCTCTGTGTGCACTCTTTGCAGATTTTTTCCTGGTTCATTGTTTTTACTACTATGTATTTTACTACTATGTAAAGTAAATAGGATTTATAATATATACAGTGAAGTTTTTCAAATATAATCTTTACCCCGTTAGAAAGGAAGCTCCGTCATTTGTTCGGGCTTGCCAGTCCGACATTCGGCGAGGTAAAAATACATAGCAAAGGTGAGGTTTACCCGCCGTAGGCGGGTTAAAAGCTCCGCCCTGGCTCTCTCGAGGACCTCGAGACGGGCTTTCTAACGGGGTTCACAATTGGGGCTGTATTATTATGTTTAAAAAAAGTATCTTTCTGATATCAGGCATCATTTTATGCCTTTGTGTCGGCTGTGCTACCAATCCCATTTCCGGCGAAGAGCAGCTTATGCTGATTTCGGAAGACCAGGACATTGCAATCGGCCGTGAATACGCACCTGAGGTCGAAAAGCAGCTGGGAGGGCGAATTAGGGATGATGCTTTGCAAAATTACATCGATACCGTAGGCCAGAAAATCGTCCGCATCAGCCACAGGTCTAATTGGCAATACCACTTCACAGCCGTTAATCACAGTATGGTCAATGCTATGGCTTTACCGGGCGGATATATCTTTGTTACTAAGGGAATGCTCGAGAAGATAACCACTGAGGCACAGCTCGCCGCCCTGTTGTCTCACGAAATTGTACACGTAGTAGCACGGCACAGCTCCGCTGCTATGAGTCAGCAGATTGGGATGTCTATGTTAGTTCATGGCCTTGGCCTTGGTGCTTCTGGCGCAATGCCCAGTTCGGAAGCGGCTTATCAGCTAACGCAGCTCGCTTTGCAGCTTATTGATCTTAGATACAGCAGGGAGCATGAGAGAGAAGCCGATAAATTTGGTATGGACTATATGGTTCGAGCCGGTTACAATCCTTATGGTGCCGTTGAGCTTATGCAGATGCTTCAGCAGCAGGACCAAGTCAAGCCAATCGAATTTCTCTCCTCACACCCTTCACCTGAAAATCGCATTTTGTATCTGACAACAAGGGCCCGGACGAGATATGCTGATGTCTCGAATCTAAAAATCGCAAAAGAAGATTATCAAAAGAACGTCCTTGACCGCTTACCCGAAATTGAAGCCAACCAACCTTAAAATGTAATCTTTTTGTTTAGCCCCGCCACCTGTGGGCGGGGTTAGGTTGTTTATCCGTTACCGCCACGGCAATGCAAAAACTATTTATCGAACGGCAGCTTAACTCCGCCACTTTCGGTTTTGATTATATCCGGCTTTCTCCCGACGTCTTCGACTTTTTCGGTCTTCCTGATTCTGCAGATAAGGCCTTTTGAAATTTTCGACGCGTTTCCGTCAATGACTTTCGCAAATGACATTTTCTGTGCCACTTTCTCGACTTTCACAGTCGCTACAAGGTTTTCAACTTTTCCGAGCGACTCTTTAGTATCGTAATCGAAAATTTCCTTGCCCTCGGCAAAGATATCCAGCAGCATACCCTCGGAAATCCTGTCGCCGCCCTGGTTTATCACGACCGTACCATCTTGCTGTATTGTTGCGACTCGTATTGGATAAATCCGGGCGATAATTTTTCCCACCACGTCATTGGCTATGAGGGTAAGGATGCCGTCACGAATCTGCCCTGCGTCCCATTCCGCAGGGTTCTGCTCATCGGCAATTGCTCTTATCTGTTCATTTTCAAGATACTTTTCTGCCGTCTCAGCCAGGATTATCTGCCTGGTAAAACCGGAAATAAGCCGATAATTAAAAGCGAATCTGGCCTTGTATTTTGTAACAGTATAATCAGCTGCTTTCAGGTACTTTTCTTTTTTCTCCAGTTTTCCCTCGGAGATATTGCCTACAAGCAGGTAATCCGCTCCCAATATTTCCGCTAATTTCGCTCTTTCTGCAATTGGGGCGTCTTCTAAAATTAGTATCCCTTTTTCTCTGGCAAACTCAGCTAAACTTTCCCTGTCAAGAACGGCAAATTTATTGGTTTGTGTCAGTCCGACGGCCAGTCTCTGCGTAAGCAGCAATGATAACTCTCTTGCCGGCACCGTCGTATCCAGGAATGGGAAACTCTCTTTCGTTGCTCTGACAGGCATTATGGCAATTTTCATTCTTGCAGCATCATCACGAGGAGCGTAATCATGAACTGTTACTTTGAGTTTTACCTGGTAGGTGTTTTCGTCGATTTCTTTCTCTTCGAGTATGTCGTAGGTTTTGACTGAGCCGGTAGTTCTGGTTGCATAGGCGGTACCAGTTGTCGCAACTGATACCGAGTCGAACGTAATCTTTTTCTTAGCCTGTCCGCTATCGATATCGACACCGGTTTCGGCAAAACCGAACTCGTAAGTCCCGGAACCAACGTCAACGCCTCTTACCTGGCTGACAGCTATATACAGAGCATTTCTTATCGCAGCATCTCTATTGCCGCCCTGGCCAACGACCTCTCGGACAACAACATCATTTGCATCTGCCGCATATAAATTTGCACAGACCAGAAGACTAACTGCAAATACAATATAAATCCTTTTCATTTTTTATACTCCTACTAATATTTTGAGTTTTGATTTCACAGTTTAACCGTCGCTGGCACAGCGACGCAAATATTTAGCCCGCCGTTTCACGGCGGGTTTTATCTCCTTTAGCCCCCAGCTTTATGCTGGGGGTTTTGTTATTCTCACAAAACGTGTTCTCGGCCAC
>CAZUPG010000076.1:0-7192 GCA_964622085.1 uncultured Pirellulales bacterium
AGTATTTAGCCTCGCGTTTTACTCGGTGTTTTTTTCTCAAAACAACCGCACCAAAGCCGAGCAGCAGGAGCGGCAGAACGGTTAGTGTGATTTATTGATTGGCAAAAGGATGGCAGAAGGCTTTAAGAGTTCTCGTTGTGCTTCTCATTATTTTTTGACAATGGGTCATCACCATATTGGTTGGTGCCAACAGTCCCTTTCTTGAAAAGCAGTACGATACCAAGGACAAGATTGAAACCTGGGATAAATATTAGCAAAAGCCATCCTCCAGGCCTATTAATATCGTGTAAACGCTTCACAGCAGGAAAGAAAGTTGCGCAGGACGCTAATATAGATGTTCCGGTCGCAAATGAAGGCCAAAGGGTAATCATAGAGTAACCACATGCACCTATTAAAAGCATAGTACAAAGGTATTTTGCTCTATTCAGCCTTCCCTCTAATGAGAAGAAATTTGGATTTTTAAATGGGTAAGAATTAAGCAAACATTTCGTTCTCATATTGCTCTGCCTTTCCCAAAAAAACGTAGGATGTACCGATTTTTAGCGTTTCTTTTTCAATATTACCTTACCCAAGCCAAGCAGAAAACGTTTGATATTACCTGAGTTCATACTCAATGCTTTGGCTCCCTCCAAAAGCCAAAATGATTATATACTTTCCGAGTCGAAAAATCAAGAAAAATGCAGCAAATCCCGTGTTAATTCGTGGTTAATTTTTGTGCCTTTTCGTGGCAAAAATTGTTAAATATTTATCTAATTTTTCTTGCATTTCGGAAAAATACATATAAAATTTAATTATGTCATTAGGCCAGATAATAAGAAAAAAACGTGAGCAGTTGAATCTAACGCTGGATGAGGTCAGCAGTCGCGCTGGATTTTCCAAGCCGTATCTATCCACCATCGAAACCGGCAAGGTAAAAAACCCACCCAGCGATGAATTGTTAAGAAAGCTCGAAAAGGTGCTTGAATTTGAGCAGGGCCTCTTGCTACACATCGCTCATTTAGAAGGGCTTCCCTCAGACGTCCGTCAGGAATACGAATCCGCAGAAGCTGAAAACGAAAAATTTCGGCAATTTATCAAAAATCTCATCCATAAAAAAACCGATGTAAGCCAGCTTGACGCCCTCCTCGCCAAAGACAATCTCGGCATCGAGCAGGAAAAGGCGCCTCTGGCGGCTGGACGAATGGTGCCTGTGATAAACAAAGTTGCAGCCGGATATCCGGAGGATTTTAACGACCTCAACTATCCTGTTGGTATAGCCGATGATTATGTTCGCTGCCCCGATATCCACGACCCAAATGCCTTTGGTGTCCGTGTTGTCGGAGACTCAATGCAGCCGAAATTCCAGGAAGGTGACATTGTTGTCTTCTCCCCTGCCGCTGAAGTGCACAATGGCGACGATTGTTTTATCCGTTTTGCAGAGCCGCACGAAACGGCCTTCAAGCGTGTCTTTTTTGAGCCGGATAACAAAGTCCGTCTTCAGCCGAGAAACGAAAATTATTCACCCCTAATCGTTGACGGCAAACGCATCAACGGCCTGTACCGCGCCGTAATAAAATACGAAAAACTATAAAGGATTCGTATATCGTATTGCGTGATGCGTACTGCGCATCATGTTTAGCTTTAATTTTCTCTCTGTGGCCTCGGTGCTCTCTGCGGTAAATACGTTGGAATTAGCTGATATTCTGACCGGCGACGGCCAAAACAAGAGCGAATACTTTTGAGGCGCCGGCCTGCTTTAATGTCCTGGCACACTCGTTCAACGTTGCACCAGTTGTCTTTATATCATCAACCAGACAAATCCTTCTGCCGGCAAAGCTATGACCCTTGCGAACAGCAAAAGCACCAGCTACATTTCTCGCACGAGCAGCGGCACTTGCCATTGTTGGCTGAAATTTGGTCCGCCGGGTTCGAACAAGGTCGGTACTGATTTTCGCCGTGGGGTGCTTTAGCTGCTTAGCTAAAATTAGTGATTGATTATAGCCACGAACTAATCGCCTTGACCAGTGTAACGGGACAGGGACAAAAAGCTCTATTGCGTTTACAAAGCCGCTGCCCTGTAATGCGGAATTGCCCAGGAAACTTAGTGTTGAATCCAGTTCCGTTCGGCCATTCTTAAAGGCCACAATCATTTGCTGTAAAGACTCTCCAACCTTATAAACGCCGCTGCGAGCTATTTGGTCAAAATAAAATTCTCTGCCCTGACAATCCGGGCAGGCGCCTCCCAATATGGCATATCTGCTGGCATCTCGGCCACATCGCGTGCAGTAATCGGCTCCCATACAGGTTATAAGCTGGCCCCAGCAACCTGTGCACAAATTTCTATCAGTCTCACAAATACTTTCTCTGCAATTGATGCACACTGCAGGCCAGAGAAGCTGATTTAAACCTTGCAAAGCAAAAGTAGCAGCCTGTTTTACTTTTCCCGCATCCACACCGACAATTATAAACCAAAGTATTCCTTATTTCAAATCGTATGCACTGTTATCCGGTGACAAAAAACCGGTGCCTTCTGCAATATTCTCCACTTCCGCAGGGTCCGTCTCTTTATACAACTCACGCACCGGCCTTGCGCTACCGTCGCAATAAGCAACATTGGTTCTTCCTAAGTGCCGATACCCCTGCGTGCCTGCAGACCTTCCAGACCAGCCTGCATCAGCCTCGCTTGGCCAAGGTGAACGCATAAATTTATTGGCTCCCGCGATATATTGCCCATCGCCAAACAACGCACACTCCCCAGGCCGCTTAACCTGGATTGCTTTAGCCGGCATCACTATCGTTTCACCACTGCCGTGACCAATATAGCTCGTATTATAATTGTAACCGGTATAAGGGTCATCCAACCAGTTATGCGCACCTCTAAACGCCGGACACTGCTGAACCTTCTCAATAGTACTACCCTGCCACAACAATCCCGGCACCACCTCCCGCTCAGCTGCATTGGAATCCCTTATCGTAGTAAAGTCCCATGCATAAGATATAAATACAGAACCATTCATCTTATACATGTATGCTATCGGGTAGTAACCATCATTATTGCTGGTGTATGACTCTGCAGCAATCGCCAATTGCTTGAGGTTACTCAGACACATTACGGACTTGCCCTGCTCCCTGGCAGAACCAAGTGCGGGCAAGAGTACTGCCATCAACAGCGAGAGAATGGCAATAATCACAAGTAACTCTAACAATGTAAATGCTTTTTTGCTCATCAGTTTTACCGGCAATTCCATGTACAATCGAGCCAGTGAGCAGCCATCACAGCAAAATCTATCATATTTACTCTGCAGTCCTTATTGATATCACCTACTGGATAGGGATGCTTATAATCACCACAGCAACTCACGTCAGAAACAGCATCTATCTCTGTCGTCACACCGCTGGCTGGGTCGTCCTCTATACGCACATATTGAATCCACTTTCTGCCACTATTAGGGTTAACAGCAAGGGCCTGATAATCATTAGGGTCAAGCCATCGAAGGTCAAAGCCGGTACCGCCGGCTGAACCACCGTACACACTTATCATCTCTGCTACTGTCATTCCATCTACATCAGATGCCGTCAAATTCGGGTCGACTGGCCTGGTTGGGTCAAGCTCCTGTGCCCATACATCATTGACATCGTCCCAATCATAGCTCGCAGTTGGTGCAAAGTCGTCTGCATAAGGCCCGGACGAAAAATAATACCAGTCATTGCCGTTCTGACTGACTGCAACTATACCCGGCTCTGCAAGGATATTGCCCACAACTGTAAAATCCTCAGGATTGCTATTGTCCCACATCAGCCCTCCGCTCGTTAACTGAATGGGATCCCCAAATATTATAAAATCTATCCCATAATGATTGTTCTCGTCGTCATCCACACGATGATTAAACTTCAGCGTTAAGCGCCCGCTATTACCAACGGTTACGACCTCGAACGCCCTGAACGGCTGATAAATTGGCACAACCGGCACATTCGCTTCCACCGGTATCAACCAGCCATCGCCTGTAGTTTCTAAAGTCGGCCTGCCTAATGCTGTATTAGCATCATTATATGGCTCACCCGAAATCCAGTCATTACCAACACCGCTGCCCTCAACATACTCCACAACTTCCACTGCAAAATCATTCATGCCATAATCGAGACCGAATGAACTCATTGTCAAACTAAGAAAAGCCGCTAAAACCGCTATTTGTCTTTTTCTGCCAAACATAATATCTCTCCTGATAACTCTCAAGATTCACCATTAAATCTCAAATTTAACTGATTTTACGCATCCATTATCCACCCACCAATGAACTAATCCGCTAATCAACTAATCCCCTGTAATTATCTCCTTTCGCAATAACCTGGCCCTTATCGCGAGGACGCTAACGAAGACAATAAAAAAACCGCCGTTCCCACGAAGAAAACGGCGGCCTTATTTGTCGATAACCCAAACATTCGTTGGACAGTTCACACTATTGCTAATGCAAATATGTTTGGGCGCAAGAACTGCACCGTGTTCCAAATCGCGAGAACACTTATGCTACTCTGCCCCCTGCTTTCTTGCTTGCCTCTGCGACTCTCGTCGCAAGACGAGGCAGCAGGCGAAAGCAAAAAGGGGGCTACGTAGCACGAATATGCGAAACCAGCTACAGGCAGGTTTTCTGACTTGCATCTTACCTCGAGACTCCTTCCCGTTCGCATACAGCGAATAGTGGATAAATCCGCCTTACATCTGGCGGATAAAAATGCCTCTCGGATTTCCGACTCGTCGGACGAGTCCGATTGATATCGGAGCAGACGCTCACAGCGGCGCGACCGTCACGGCTTTTAACCGCGTTCCCATTTGACCATCCCAAAGCAAAATAGCTTTGAGACCTGCAGCCAGGCTATATCATTTTCAAAGAGCAAATCACCAATCCTATACCAGATTACTCCCCAACTTTCAAGTAAAAAACAAAAAAAATTTGGGATATATCCTGGCATTCCAATCTTCTCTTTTCTTCAAGTTTTTCCCCGGCTGTTTAGCGAGCATATCCACCTTTTGCTCAAAAAGTCAAGTTCTGAATTGATTGAGAAGACTATATTTGTCACTCAAAAAATTTGAAGCTGAAGATGTTTCCAATGACCCGGCATCAGTGGAAAACTGCTTTTTAGAGTTTATAACAAAACCTAAAATGACTTTAACCCACCTCATGCGGGTTAATAAAAACATCTGGATTCCCGCTTTCGCGGGAATGACAGAAAGTGACGGACAGTTTCGTTATAAGCTCTTAGTCTTGCTTATCCTTTTCCGGCCTTGGCACTATCCAGCATAATTGAAAAAACGCCCCCATAATAGCCATAAGGACTGTAATTGAAAATAGTATCATCGACATCAATAGTGCCGCCGGCGCCTCTACCCCGTATAAAGATAGTGTCCCAACGAGTGTAACCTCCCTGACGCCGAGGTTAGCCACCGATATCGGCAGTCTGCCAAGAACGTAAACTGCCGATGACTGCCAGACGAGCACTGCCACCGGCACCGCTATCCCGGCCGCCTTGGCTGCATAAACGTAAATCACTACACTGAGTAAAGCGGAAACCAAATTAATCCCTGCCATTTTTAGGTGAAATGCCCAGCCGGCAGTCTGAAAAACCTTAATCTGTTCAAGTATTTTTTCTGCTGGTGCGCGAATCGTTTTTGGAAGGGGCTTCAACGCATACGCAAAAACAGCACTGATTTTTGCCCCCGTCCGCCTGTTCAGCAGCAGCACACAAATGAGGATTATCCCTGCCGTTATTATCCCGCACACCGCGGGCACCTGCTGACATCCGCCCGGATTAGTTATGATAATAGCCACAAGACCCAACAACACTCTGACAACTATGTCGGTCGCCTGGTTGTACATCATCGAACTTAAAACATTACTACCCTTGCCGGTGTGGTGTTTAAGGATATACCACTTAACCCCTGTGCTGAGCAGCCCGGGCATAATCAGACTGTAGAGTGAAGTAACTGCACTTGCACCGAATATCTTTATAGTCCCGACGGCGCAATCCTGCCTTTTCAGGATAAGGCGCATTCTGACAGTGCGTATCCAGAAAACTAATACTGCTAACGCCCAAATAATTATCAAAAATTCCCATCTGGTGCCTTTTGTGGTTTGGCCTATCTGCTGCAAGTTGATTCGGCTAAAGACCACCCAAAGCAGTAGGCAAGTTACAAATACCCGCAGGAGCAGTTTCAGAATTTTTTTTGTCTTGTCCTTTGTCACGATGCTTTAGATTAATTGCTGTCCTTTGTCTTGAGAACAAAAAAGTAATGGTTTAATCTTGAACTTAATAATGGGCGAACTTCTTTTACGATGTTGAACTTTTCACGCAAAGTTTTTCTTATTTTTCTAATAGAATAACACTTCCTGCCCATTTCCCAATAATGTGTTCCTTCTACTCCGCTGAATTTATGTTTGTGCCAAAACTTGGGGATTCTCAAGAACAAATCCCAAAATGGCCTCTTGGAAATTTTCGAGATAAGCTGGCTGGCAAATACAATTTCGATACTACCGGAAGAATAGGGAATGGACACAATAGCGTATTTTTTTGTTACACGATGCAACTCAGCTAATGCGATTGGAATATCTTTCCAAGGCAAATGTTCTAGTATCTCACACGCCAAAACCACGTCAAAGCTATTTTCCTCCATTGGAAGTTCTCTTATATCTGCAACAAAATCGGGCAGCAAAGTTTTATCATAATCACAAGTTGTTACCTTAAACCCAGATTGCTTCAAGTAATTTGATACAGTTTTGTTGCCAATACCTATTTCTAAAATTTTTTTGACATTCAATTCTTTGGCCAAGTTTATTTGGTAAAAATAGCTAATAAATCTTTCGATTGTATCATAGCTTTTTTTGAAACCATAATGTAACGTGGAGATTTTAACCTGGTTTTCAATCATTGCATAGTTCCCTTACTTTGATCTGTTAGAATCATGCAACCACTTCGTGATATATCTTCTCGATTTTCTTAACATGCTCGTCAACATTAAATTTTTCAGAAAAGTGGTATGCATTATCAATCAGCCGTTGTTGGAGTTCTCTATCATTGACCAGACGCTGAATCGCAGCTGCAATTTCCTCTGGGCTGTTTTGCCGTGTGAGTAGCCCCGTTACCTGGTCTTTGACCAGTTCAGATTGTCCCTTTTTTCCCGAAGCTATCACAGGGATTTTCATTCTCATAAGCTCAGCCG
>CAZUPG010000077.1:0-7170 GCA_964622085.1 uncultured Pirellulales bacterium
GTTGTAATCCAGAAGTCTATTAGAGAAGGCTTTTGCTTATCGGTTACCGAGGCGCTTTGGAAACGCACACCGGTTGTGGCATCTAATGTGGGAGGACTTCCTGTTCAAATACAGGATGGCGAAAATGGATTTTTGCTTGAACCTGATGATGTAGACGGATTTGCAGAGCGCATTATCAACATCCTTAAAAATCCGAAAGAAGCCAAAAAGCTCGGGGATAAAGCGAGAGAGACAGTTAGGCGGAAATTCCTGATAACCCGCCTGCTTTCGGACTATTTAGATATGCTGAATTCAATAATGAGCAGATAATGCTCAATTGTTCTTTGATGATTTCGATAAAATGGTGAGCAGTATCTAACTGTTCTACCGGTGATTTTCGGCTCGCCAGGCGCCTTTTCTAAAGTCAAATTTGGATTCAGATAACATTCTGTGTGCTTACGAAGCGCAAGAAGCGTTTGTGTAAGCTAAGTGAACCCCGTTAAAAAGCCCGTATCGAGGCCCTCGAGAGAGTTCTGGTGGGACTTTTAACCCGCCTACGGCGGGTTAACCTCACCACGTTAGAAAAATCATCTCTAACGGGGCAAGTCCGCCCACTCGTCGCGATGCACCGCAGCGGAAAGGACGGAGCTTTCTTTCTAACTAATGGGGTGAATCGTTAATATGTTGTTAAGCTAATCTCTGCTATGGCTCTATTGTGTCCGAGCGCCGCTTGTTAAAAGCGCCGCCCACCACCTCCGCCTCGTCTTCCTCCGCCTCCGCCGCGACCGCCTTCGGCGCGAGGACGAGCCTCATTAACGTTCATAGCCCGGCCCTTCAAATCCTTGCCGTTCAGGCCGTCAATCGCAGCCTGGGCTTCATCTTTAGAGGGCATCTCTACGAATCCAAATCCTCTCGATTCACCACTGAATCTGTCCTTGATAATGTTGGCGGATTCAACCTGGCCGAAATCACCAAAGGCCTGAAGCAAATCCTCTTCCGTGACATCACGCGACAAATTGCCTACATAGATATTCATTCTGGTTTCCTTTTCTAATTCTTAAATTAACCTTAAAACTTCTGCCGGAATTTCGGCCACTATTTATCACCGCCTTACTACGGCTCGCCTTCAAAAGGCCAACACGTCCACAGTATCGCAGATATTTCTTACTCTGTCAAAGAATTTATTATTTTTTTTCTCTGCATTTGCGTTGCATTATTATTCGTTAGGACCCGGTCGGGACAGGGCGATATAAATCATATAGTTCGTAGCTCTGCTCCAAGGGACTGGGTTAAGCTTGTTACGATATTGGCTTCAAAGTGGTCGACTGTCTTGTGGGTCAATGTACCGTCTTCGTCTCTAAAACACAGCGAGAGCGTAACGCTTTTTTTGCCGGTTGGGACACCCTTGCCACGGTATATACCGATAAATCGAATGTCCTGAAGCTCAGCGGTTGCCTTTTCGTTCACAGCTTCGACAATATCAGCCCACTTGATTGTCTCGTCCACAATAATCGAAAGGTCACGTTCGATGGCTGGAAATCTGGGGATTGGCTTAACTTTTATAGTACCGGTGTGTAAGGATAAAAGCCGTTCGAAGTCCAGCTCTGCGGTGACAGGTGAGAGATTTTTGAAATCAAATTTTTCTTTAACGGCCTGCAAAACCATCCCTGTAGTACCAATTATCTGACCATTTACTTTTATTTTTGCACTGGTTTGTGCCCAGACCAGCTCGGCAGGAGTAAAAACTATTTGGGCATCTCTATCGATATTTTTTATCAGCCCTTCAATCACACCATGTAAATCTCTTAAATCACTGTCACAGACCAGAGCCAGTTTGGTCTTTTCAATTGGCAAAGTACCAGCTTTTCCCGTCGGTACGAAGGTATTTGCAATCTCGAATATCCTGCATGGTAAATTCTTGGCATTAAGGTTTGTTTTTAGAACGTTCAGCAAAGGGCCAATAAGACTCTGCCGAAGTAAATTTGCACTTTTGCTGGATTGGTCTCTTACCCTCAGATGTTCTTTGCGCCGTGGGTCTGTAAAAAGTTCGGCGATGGAATTGTCAATAAGCCCCACGGTAATCGTCTCGTAAAAGCCGCAGCTATTAAGGTACGTTCCAATCGCCAGAGCCAATTTCTGATGAGCATTGACCGGTGCCACTTCGATACTAATTTTTTGCTCTGTCGGTATTTTATTATAGCCGTGCACCCGAGTCACTTCTTCGATTAAGTCAACCTCCCGGTAAACATCACTTCGCCACGAAGGCACTGTGCAAGCAACAACATCGTCTTTTCTTTGCGGCTTAAAACTCAAAGCAGAGAGAATCCTCACTACCTCTTCAACAGGTATTTCAATGCCGAGGAGTTTGTTCAAGCGCGAAAGCCGCAATGTAACTTCTTTTTGCGCCGGCTTTTTGGGGTAAATATCGACCACACCCCTGGCAACTTTACCACCTGCTACCTGCGTTATCAATTGTGCAGTGCGTTTAGATGCCCAGTCAATCATCTCGATATCCACCGTTCGCTCGAATCGAAAAGCCGCTTCTGACGGTAATGCCAGTCGACGAGACGTCGTACGGACGCTTACAGGGTCGAAGTAGGCATCTTCCAGAAGGATTGTGGTGGTAGTATTGCCGACTTCCGTCTCCAGACCACCCATAACGCCGGCTATAGCCACAGGCCCTTCAGCGTCTGCAATAATAAGCATATCAGTATTGACAGAGCAGGTTGTACTGTCAATACTGACAAGCCGTTCACCGGAAATGGCCTTTCTCACTACTATTTTGCCCTGTTTTATTTTGGCGTAGTCAAAGGCATGAGGTGGCTGGCCGGTCTCCATCATTGCATAATTTGTTGCGTCCACGACGTTATTTACACTTCGCAGCCCCACTGCTTCGAGCCGTTTTTTCAACCAGTCGGGTGATGGCCCGACTTTAACAGCTTCGATTACTCTGGCGGTGTACCGGCCACACAAATCCGGCTCGGCGATTTCAACACTGGCAAATTCGGTAACATCTTTATTCAATTCGTTCACCCCGTTAGAGAGTTCTTTGTTTTCTGTTTTCTCTCTGGCCTTGGATTCTCTAACGGGGTCCAGTTCAACTTCCGGTATCTTTAGTTCTTTGCCTGTTACAGCAGCCAATTCACGGGCGGTACCAATATAGCTAAGGCAATCACCGCGGTTGCTGGTAATCTCGATATCGATTATGGTATCATCACCGACTTGCACTATCGCCTCACAGGGAAACCCTAAATCGCTCAGAATCTCGGCGATTTGTTCTGCGGAATTCTCTATCTCGATATAATCACTTAGCCAATTTAGCGAGATTTTCATAATGACAACACAATTAAAAAAAATCAGCCACAGATTTCACAGATTAGCACGGATAGTATTCAATTAAGAAATTTGCAATAACATAACTGCCAGATGTGCCGCTGTCAACATCAGAACCGGTTTGCTGTAATAAAAAATAGGTAAACCCCGTTAGAAATTCGCCCATATGTACGGCGGGGCCACATCCCCCCACTCGCTATACTTTTTTTACCCCGCCCAAAAGGCGGAGCTTTCTTTCTAATGGGGTAAATTTTGGGCTTTCTAACCTTCTGGCTTTTCTTTATAATGTGGAAAATTAATCGCCTTCAGTGAAATCTGTGTAATCTGTGGCTAAAAAAAAGGAGAGCTTTTATGATAAAATGCAGCATATCAGCCCCCGCGTCTTGCTGTCGCAAGACAGCAGCGGGGGTCGTTGGCCTAATCGCAACTTTGTTACTAACCGGCTGTGTGGAGCGTCAACTGACGGTTAATACCGAGCCGCAGGGAGCGCTGGTGCTCTTAAATGATGAGGAGATAGGCGAATCGCCGGTTACCGTCTCGTTCGAGTGGTATGGTGATTATAACGTCAGGATAAGCAAAGAGGGCTACGAAACCTTAAATACCCACCGCAAGTTAAAAGGCCCGTGGTATGATAAGCCTCCGTTCGATTTACTCGCTTTGCTCAGCTCTAAAAGAAAAGTCGATTCCTACCAATGGTCATTCACTCTCGAAGAGAAAAAGCAAATCAGCCGAGAACAACTAATCCAAAACGCCGAGGAACTGAAGGAAAAAGCCGTAACCACAGATTCCGCTGACTAAAAGCGGAATTGCGAGCTTTAAATTCTTCTTGCTTTTTGGCTATCTAAAAGATATAATCAGTACGAAAGATTGACTATCCACCCTGAAAGATGAGGTTATAATAATGAAATTAAAAGCGATTATTCATAAAGCGGAAGAAGGAGGATACTGGGCGGAGATTCCTTCCATTCCTGGCTGTGTTACTCAGGGCGATTCATTCGAGGAGCTTTTGAAAAACATTTATGAAGCAGTGGAGGCCTGCTTGTCTGTGGATGTGAAGGACTACAAGATAGATAAAGGTGACCAGCTAATGGAGATTATGGTTTGAAGCAGGTCAATTGAATTCCTACGAATGGACATTCACGCTCGAAGATAAAAAGCAAATCAGCCGAGAACAACTAATCCAAAACGCTGAGGAACTGAAAAAACAACTTTAGCCACAGAGCACAAAGCTAATCCTGAGCAGCGTCGAATTAGTCGAATGGGTTAGCTGAGAGAGTGAAAGTGTTGCAGAGACTAATAAATAAAATTTGCGTAGCGAAAATCGAAAGCTTTATTTGAGTGAAGTCCCACACCAAATAGGCTCTGCCGTTATTTTGGTGCGCGGGTAAAGAGAAGATATAGCTATTTGCTTAGTGAGGAAAAAATTATGCCACATAACAAAACTGATTTGGCAAATATACTACCATCAATAGACTTTGGATCCTCTATCGCTGAGCAAGATACACTCCTTGAATCTGCACGAGTTGAAACTTCAGCGTTTACGGACCTTTTTAATGATAAGGTTGATTTGGTTCCAGGTACAAAGGGATCTGGGAAAAGTGCTCTTTACCGAATATTCGTGGATTTTCTACCAGACTATTTACTAGACCTTCAAAAGGTTGTAGTGGCTCATGGAGTACAGCACCGCGGTGACAAAGTATTTCACGCCTATAAAGATGAATTTGACAAAATGGATGAAAACGAGTTTGTTAATTTTTGGTGTGTATACCTTATTTCTCTTGCGAAGGAGCACTTTATCAGAAATTCGCGGTATGCAAACTTTCTAAAAGACTGCTCAGATGAAATTAAGGCTTTTTATCAGGCTTGTCAAAGTGCTAGGATTCCAGACTTTGAAAAACAAAAATCCCTTCGCGAAGTCCTCGGATGGACTTTGGCGGCTATTAGATCGTGGGGTCCTAATGTCAAGGTTCGACCGTCAGGGGAAACTTGGGAATTTGAACTTAACTTGTTTGGAGAGCAATCAAAACCGACAACAAATTCTAAGAAGGAAACAGATGAGCCTATTTTAGCCCGATATGCCCATACTATCAAGGAAAACCTAGAGGCCGTGCTTAAAAAAGCGGGACTTAGTCTGTGGCTAATGATAGATCGTTTAGATGAAATTTTTCCGCGTCGTTCAAAACTTGAGACTCGTGCCCTTCGAGGATTGCTCAGGACATTACGAATATTTGAGTCTAAAGAAATTAGAATCAAGGTGTTTCTACGAGATGATATTCTTGAACAGATTGTTTCCAACGGACAGGGATTCACTGCGCTAACACATATAACTGCCCGGCAGTCAGATACGTTAGATTGGTCTGAAGAGCAAATTATGACCATGATCGTAAGACGGTTATATGCAAATGAGAGGTTACGAGATTATCTCAAAGTAGACTCTGATCAACTTGAAGCAAGCCGAAATTATCAGGAAGAGGCATTCTATAAAGTATTTCCCAAAGCTGTATTTCCGGGGGAAAAACAAAGCTCAACATTGAGGTGGATTTACAACCATACATCAGACGGGAGAGGCGTTGTCACGCCGCGAGACGTTATAGACTTGCTTACCAAAGCCAAGCAAAAACAACAAGACGAATATAGATCATATTCTTCCGGCGAGACCGAATTTATAATTGGTCCGTCTGCTATTATATATGGGCTTGAAGAATTATCTAAACGGAAAAGGACAACATTCTTGGAAGCAGAATTTCCCCATTTGTGGAAGTATATTAAAAAGTTTATTGGAGGGAGAACTCAGTATAGCGAAAATGATATCTCTAAACTCTTCGGAAAAAGTTGGCAGAAAATTGTGGAAGATCTTATTTCGATAGGAGTCCTCCGAATGGAAGGCAGGCGAGATGGCTCCAAAACTTTTAAGATTCCTTTTTTGTATCGATCCGGACTGGATGTTAAGCAAGGTAGCGCTTAGCTATAAAAACCGGGAAAGCCATCTATCTTATTGATACTATCATACTGGTAGCATAAAATCAGGACAAACCTGTGCCATAGGTATCGTGTTGTATATTATTATGTTCGCTTGAGTGACTAATGAAACCGTCTGAACATGTTAAGACAATCCTTGCGTGGATTGGCCTCATCGCAATCATTCCAAGCACAATCTTGGCTTTTCAGACCGCAGGAGTTGTCAGGACGCTGCTTATTATATCACTCGTGGTTTTCGTCATTCTTGTCTGGAGATGGCGCGCCTTCCTTAACGTGGTTCGCAACACTGAAACAGTTCACACCGTCAACATCCTCAATGATGAAGGTGACGTGCGGTACGAGCGTAGTACTACCCTCCTTCCCTTTCTCTGGGCCGTGAGGAAATCCGAAATCTGGATGAGTATGGATCAGACAGATGCACACATAGAAAGCGTGTCAGCTAACTGTGAAATCGAGTGGGAACAACAGGATCAACATCTCTGGAAAGGCACAGCAAAACTAGAACGACACCGATGGTATGCGCCTACGAGTAGCTGAAAGGCCCGAACAGCCCAAATATGGTGTGGCAACGGTGGATTTTGGGTATTCTGATGCAGCCAAAACCAAAAAACAACATATGGTAAAAGATGATGAGCGTTCCCCCTTCTCTTGCCGCGGAAAAATCGCTCAAAATCAGACGTTGTGAGAAATACGGGCTAACCGCTCGTCTCTAAGTACGGGCGGTTCGCGAACCGCCCCTACCTTCTGCCAGCAGTTGCAGCTCTTGCTCGTCGGGGCGAAGCCCGCCGTAGCCCGGTGGTATTGCTTGTTGCTTCTTTTTTCTACGGTTTATCGTTCTGCGCTCGAAACGCTGGATTGGACTCTCTGTTGATGCCACCT
>CAZUPG010000078.1:0-7110 GCA_964622085.1 uncultured Pirellulales bacterium
CGGCCTGAGATGATACTTCTGGATTATATGCTGCCCGACGTCAACGGAAACGTCGTCTGCCAGACGATAAGGAAAAATCCCGAGTTCGAAAACATCAAAATCATTATCGTAAGCGGCGTGGTAAAACAGGAAGAAATCCACCAGCTACTAAAATCCGGTGCGCAAGATTTCATAAAAAAGCCGTTCGACATCGCTGAGCTCATCGACAAAATCACCTCTGCCTTACAGATAAAATAGTGAGCTAAAGTGAGCTAAAGTGCCTAAAGTGAGCTAAAGTGAAAAAATAATCCACAACTTTAGGCACTTTAGGCACTTCAAACTTTAGGCACTTTATTCAACCAACAAGGATGACTAAATGCCGGACAATAAAGCCAATACAACAATTGCCCGCCAGGTAGAGCTTGCTATTGGTCGGCTTGATTCGCTCTCAACTTTGCCGTGCGTTGCAGCACAACTTTTTTCCAAGCTCTCCGCAGGACACCTTACAACGCTGCAAGGTCAATTTTCGCCTTCGGCCTTAGCCGATATTATAGAATCAGACCCTACCCTCACCGCCAGGATTCTTTCGCTTATCGGTAAACAGGGTGTGAGCAAAGCCGGGGAAAGATTCTCGCTTCGCCAAGGTCTTGACAGACTACCTGCAGAGCTTGTTCGCGATGCACTTGTTTCGGTCAATGTCCTCCAGGAACCGTTGCACGAATACAATAGAAAACAGCTTATGCTCCACTCGCTCACGGTGGCCTGTTGTGCCAAAGATATTGCCGAAATCACGCTGCCTCAAACGGATTCCCAACTGGCTTACTGTGCCGGCTTGTTGCATGATATCGGAAAATTTGCACTCGAAGAGGCGATGCCGAAAAGTTTTGTCCGAATTATCGAAGAAGCAAAATCGCAAAGCGTCTGCAGCAACGATATTGAGAAAAAACACCTCGGTATCGAGCATACTATACTCGGCAAGCATCTGGCTCAAAAGTGGTGCCTGCCTGAAGCAATTGGACTTGCCATCTGGCTCCACCACAGCGACACGGTAACGATTTATCAAAATATGTCCGAGGCAAGGATAGCCGCCATAGTGCAGTTAGCAGATTCTATAGCACGGCAATCCGGAATCGGCCAATCCGGCAGCTTCGATTCACCAACGCAAATGGAGCCGATAGCCAATGTACTCGGCATAGACAGTGAACAACTAAAATCAATTCGTCAAGAACTGGCTAAGCAGGCCGAACAAAGAGTCAAAGTTCTTGGTTTGAATATGCCAAATGCGATGGCAAGGTATGCTGATGCCGCTCATGCTGTTGTTGAACGATTAGCCAAAGATAACACAAAGTTATCCGGTGAAAATCGGCAGTTGCAAACTGTATCGGGCCATCTTAATTTTATAACAGAATTTCTGCTCAATATAAATTCGGCCTCAGGTGTCATCGATATAGCAGAGAATTTTGCTACTCGCTGGCAAAAGTTTTATCAGACAGGAATAGTTTGTCTTTACCTGGCTCCTGTGGCCGACTCCAAAACGCTCGAAGCTGTCATAGTCAAGGAGCTTGGACAAAGCAAAACGACTGTATTAAATGCACCCGAGGATTCGACGCCAATACCAAAAACAATAGCAAACAGCTTCGCGATATTAGATGCTCACGATTATTCCTTCGACTACGCTCAGGACAGGCTTGACTGGCTGTTTGAGCAGTTAGATGCTGATTTCGATGTTAGCCGAACGAAATTAGTGCCGCTGCTTGCTAATGGTAAAGCGATCGGGGCAATCGCCTTCGAGCTTAATTGGCCGTTTGATATGGAGCTTTTCGCAGAAAATTTCAGGACAACTACCTCGATAGCAGGGGCTATTTTGGATATAGCCACCCACTTTGGCAGACAAGAGCATCTCGCTGATATATTTGCTCAGCTTATATCCAAACCGCCTATCTCGCCGATGCTCCGACACGGCGGGAAGGTCTCCTCACCTGCCCCCGCTCTTGCTTCGCAAGAAGCTGCGGGGGCTAGCCGTGAGCTCGGCGCCGAACGGCAAACCAAGATTACCACAGACTACCTGTTTAACGCTTTGGCTGAGATGGCGGCTGGAGCAGCCCACGAATTGAATAATCCTCTCTCGATTATCTCCGGCCGGGCACAACTTCTGGCTAAGGCCGAAACCGACAAAGAGAAAAAGCGAATCATAGACCAAATAGAGAAAAACGCCAGCCAAATAGCTCAGATTATCGAGGACCTGATGAGTTTCGCTGAACCGCCAAAACCAAAGCCAGCCCAGACGGATATTAAACAAATCCTCGATGAAGCTATACAATTGGCCAGCCAAAAAACAAAGACTGAAAATATCAATACTCAAATTGAAGTTGCCGAGCCGGACAGAAACGTTCTTGTGGATTCAGGGCAGATTGTATCAGCAATTGCAAACATTATTGTCAATGCCGTTGAATCCTATAGCGATGAGCCCAAGCCAACCCGCCGTGTCGAAGACATGTCACGACAGGTAAAAATTACTGCTGATACAGCTGACGGCGGACTTACGAGATTAGCAATCAGTGACCTCGGCTGTGGAATGGACACAGAGACCCTGCAAAAAGCCACCGTAGCCTTCTTTTCGGCAAAAACAGCAGGTCGCAAACAGGGAATGGGTCTTGCTTATGCTGCCCAACTTATACAATTAAATGGCGGGTCGTTAGATATAGCAAGTAGACCCGGCGGGGGAACTACCGTAACAGTACTATTGCCGCGTGCGTAGAAAGGTTTATCAGCCGGAGGCCGATTAAACTGTAGAGGGGACGGCGACCGTACAGATTTCTGGCATTACCAACGAAATTTTTGATTGAAAGGGCTTGCGACAGCACGTGATTCAGAGTATTCTGAAAAATCCTCATTTTTTAGAGGTTCGCCGAGCAACGTCGTTATCTACATAAGAAGATAAGAGAGCTAACTGGAGGTAAAATATGAGTGGCATCTTCGGAGTAGTTTCAAAGGGAAATTGTGTAGAAACTCTTTTCTATGGAACTGATTATCACTCGCATTTAGGAACGGAATATGGCGGCTTAGCTGTGCTTGGAGGGGCTCACCAAACGCGAAAGAATGCGTTTGGGGGACCCGGAGAAGGTTTCACCCGCCAAATACATAATTTGAGCCAGAGTCAGTTTAAGTCAAAATTCCATGATGATTACAAATATATGAATGGCAACAAAGGCATAGGCGTCATCAGCGACTATGATGAACAGCCCATTTATCTAAATTCAAAATTTGGGCCATTTTGTATTGTAACAAGCGGATTTGTAGAAAATGCTGAGGCGTTAGCGGATGAATTGCTCAAAAAAGGCGTATCCTTCAGCGAGGTAAGCAAAAGAGCAGTTAATACGCCCGAATTGATAGCAAAGTTAATAAACCAGGGAAACAGCTTGGTAGATGGCATAGAGAAGATGTTTGAGCGAATTTCGGGCTCGTGCTCACTTTTATTGCTACATAAAGACGGGATATACGCAGCAAGAGACCGGCTGGGATATACACCTCTTATTGTCGGTAAGCGAGAAGACGGCTGGGCGGTAACCGTGGAGACAAGCGCTTTTCCGAATACAAATTTCAAGGTTGTAAAACACATTGAGCCGGCAGAGGTAATTCTGATAAATGAAGATGGTATTGCGCAAAGAAGTCCGGGCACAGCAGATGCAAACCAAATCTGCGCGTTTCTCTGGATATATACCGGCTTTCCTGCATCAAACTATGAAGGAATAAACGTCGAAATAGTCAGGGAAAAATGCGGTAGGTACCTTGCAAAACGTGATAAGGACATCGATGTTGACCTGGTCTCGGGGATTCCTGACTCCGGAATCGCTCACGGCTTAGGATACGCGATGGAATCCGGCAAACCTTTCAGACGCCCTCTTGTCAAATACACACCAGGATACGGCAGAAGTTATACTCCACCTTCGCAACAAACCCGCGACCTCATCGCCAAGATGAAACTCATTCCCGTTAAAGAGGTAATCCAAGGCAACAGCATCGTTGTATGTGAGGATTCTATTGTCAGGGGAACCCAGCTTAAGAACTTCACTATAAAAAAACTCTGGGATTGCGGCGCCAAAGAGATACACGTAAGACCAGCCTGCCCGCCTTTAATGTTTCCCTGCAGGTTTAATCTTTCCACTCGCTCTATTGATGAGCTTGCTGCACGTAGAGCCATTCAAAGCATAGAAGGGCATACCATAAAGGATGTGTCAGAATACACGGACGCAAGTAGCGAAAAATACAAGAAGATGGTGGAATGGATCGCCAAAGATTTGGATGTTACAACACTGAGGTACCAGACTGTGGATGATATGGTTAAGGCCATTGGGCGACCCAAAGAGAAGCTCTGTCTACATTGCTGGACCGGCGAATGCCCAAAACCAGCACGTCCAAAATCAGCAATAGATATAGTGCAAGTAAAGAAACCATCTGCAAGGGAAACCTGTCGCGACGTGTCTGCCCGGCTGCGGTGAAAGCCTACGCCGAGACGAGCGACACGGCGGACAAAAGAAACAAAGGGCACACTATAAGGGGATTTCAAAATCTAAAAACTTCTAATGCTCTGTTGAAAACGTGCAAAAATTATCATTCTGAACGAAGCGCAGCGAAGTGCCGTGCTACGGCTGGCGTCTTCGCCCAGACGAGAAGAATCTCTTTATAGCTCGCAAATAGCGAGATTCTTCGTCCGCCGAAGGCGGACTCAGAATAACAGTGAAGCATTTCAACAAAGCATTAGACATCTTAAGTCTTCGAAAATAACCCTCCCTATTCCCGCAGGATTTAGGCCAAGAGACGGCAGTTATTCCCATTTTTTTCTCGATTTACAAGGCGGAGAAAAACGATAGTAATATATATCAGCTGTTGCAAAAGACCATACACCAAAAAGGCAAGCAGAGCTTATATGTTTATGGTTGTTTGACTCACACAAATCTTATAGAAAGCATTTTACAAATGCTACTTTGCGAAGGAGCTTCGCTACTTCGCTACGAAGCACGAGAGTGGCCAAGAAACAAATGGAGCGTTCAAATATGGAAAGAAAAACACGTGCACACTTAGAACAAGTTCTGAACATATTGCGAACACCTCAACAAACGGCGACTATTTCCGAAGAGAACGATGAGCAAGATAAAGTCACACCCGCTGGAGCAGCGCCTACAGCTGCAGTCGTAATTTCCCCACCGCCTGCACCTAAGGCCAAAATGACAATTCAGGCAATCAGAAGCACACGAAGATTTTCTCTGTGGCCGTGGCTTTTCAAAGGCATCAGAGATGACAAAATTGGTGCGGTCCTCGCATTCTCATTGCTTTTGTGTGGAGTTCCTTTAAGTTGTGCCTCTGTGGGCTATGCCCTGTTCGCAGTCATCTGACCCTTCGACCCCTCGACCGCGCTCGTGACAGGCTTCGCTCAGGACGGATGTAGGATGGGCTTTAGCCCATCAAAATCAGATTGAGCTGGCAAATAACAAGTCCGAAAATACGGCCGAATTAGTGCATACTCATTTTAAGTTGGCGCCAGTCTTTCGAGCAGCCATAACTACCGCAAAACTGATAACCGGTCTCTTATAGGGCTACCTGCCACTCGCATTTGCCAATTGAAAATTCAAAATAAAGCCCTTCTATAATTTCACCGAAATAAGAATCGAGGAGCCCCCCTCCTTGCTTTCAACAAGAAAACAGGGAGGCAAGTTTAATTATTTGTGGAATTAAAGCTCGTGGACTACAAACAAAGACACAAAAGACTGCGTCTGCTTACAAAGAAACTAAATAGCGAGCGCAAAAGGCAGGCAAAAAAAATAGATATACTCTGCAACGACCTTATTGCAGCTCAGCGGCATTTTATCAAAAGACTAAATACTATCAACTTCACAGCGAACTTCTACGAGTCTATCATCGGAAGTAGCGACTTGAGCAGTCTTTTATCCACAGCCAGCAAGCTCATCAAGGAGAAAATTACCGATGCCCCCACTCCCGTCTCCCGACAGGAAGACATGGGGGTCAGCTTCTTTTTACGCGAAACAGGAAGCTTCGAATTGTATATGTTTGATAGCGACCAGACGGTTGCTATCGAACAGAAGCGTTTGGAGGATTATTTTAGCCCTGATCTGATGGAGGACATCTGCAGGACGAACAAGGTGTGCACCATCGGCGATATGTTCGCAATAGGTCTGCAGGGAAACTTAAATGTACTAAATAAAATCTCAGCTGTTACCATTCCTCTGGGCTTGTCTGGTTCATCACTGGGTTTCATATTGATTTACCGCCCCTCGGCCGCGAGCTCGGGGCCAAACGGCTGGTCGGAAAACAAATTAACTGCCGATGAGATAAACGACATTTGCGCTGTTACGTGTGGCCTTTCCCGAGCGATTGCCTGCTGCCAGACGTCTTTGAAAACAACAGTTTAAAAACTTTGCTGCGATAGAAACTGGTTTTCCTGCAGTCCCGGCGAGATTTCTAAAAAACATTAAATATATTCAACTTTTCTTCCGTAAATAAACCAAGTAGTAAACTGCTCCAACAAAAAATGCCCCTCCAACAATATTGCCCAGGGTAACAGGGGGCCTCTAACCCGGTCGGTTCGAAATAGGATTTACGATGGCGAGCTTCCAAGCCACCCTTTCACGCAAAGAGCACCTTTTGAAACAGGATGTTTCCTGCTTGGATATGAGCCAACAACCCACCCATTTTCTGACTCAAGATACAACCCACATCCACATCCGCAAAATGGACATGTGGTGAGAACAAAGCTATGTTCTGCGTCCTGCATATCGTACTTCGTATTGAGCCTTAGTTAGCCAAGCTGCTTCAACCGAGGCCGATACATTCTTCGGTTTTCATCAAGCACATCAGAAAGCCCAAAGCGTAGAATCTGTAACAAACAATATCCGGCTTGTCAAGCGCCTTGGTAGTCTCGTATGGGATGAAGATGTTGATACAATGCTTGCTTCTAATCCCATTTCTTGTTACTATTGACCTTTGAATATTAATCCGCCGTACGTCTGGCGGATAAAATGGAACGTTACTGTGACAAATAAAGCAAAGATGTCATTCCCGCCCCTGCTCGTAGGCAGGGGTGACAACCTTGCGCAGGAGTGACAGTTTGTTTGT
>CAZUPG010000079.1:0-7106 GCA_964622085.1 uncultured Pirellulales bacterium
AAACTCGCAGGGCATCAGTAAATTGCTTTTCACTTCCGCCGGAAAGTTTTGCCCATCTCAACTTGGCCAAGATTGTATCCTCCGGGCTCGAAACTTGCATCTCTATCCCCATAAACTCTTCACTAATCTTGCGTGAAAAACGTGACCGGTCAAAAGATTCATCGGTCAATATCCAAAAATCAACTTTATCCCCTGTTTCCAAATCAATCATATTGAACATACTTTGACTACTGATTGCATCGAAAATACTATGTTCATCCAAATAAAATCGAGATGAAGATAGGGCTTCTACTAAATTATGAGCCTTCGATCTCTGAACGGCGATAACCATATCTATATCATGGGTAGACCTGGGCTGGCCCTGTAAGCTTGAGGCGATAGAGCCAGTTATCATATATTGGATTCCAGCCCCGTTAAGTATTTGAATGACACTTTTTAGTAATTGCTGTTGTGGCATCTATCGAGACGTTCTAAAAGTACTCTTTTGAAATCTTCCTTTGGAAGGTTAGGAAACCTCTTATGTAATCCATGGATAAAAAGTTGTTTGGCAAATTCAGACAGCTCGAAGGCCTTAAGCAGCCTTTTTTCAGGCGACATTTGACGAAGCACCTGAATGTATATTTTATGATTTGGACGTTTCTTATGTTCCATCGATAAGTCGAATACCTGATTTAATTAAGACGCTCTGAGTTAATCACAATTATACACTATCGTTTGCTCAAATCCACCAAAATGTTGTCGATAAGGCGGGCCGGACCGATTTTTACGGCAACAGCGGCAAGAACACGACCTGCGATTTGGTCGAGGTTTTGGAGATTTTCGGCATTCACAATGCTAATATACTCAATCCTTATCGATGGGACTTGCTGCAGGATTTTCCGCATCTCGGAAGTGATTTCTTTAGTATCTGCGATGCCGGAGTCAATCATCTCCTGACATTTTTGGAGGGATTTGTAGATTAAGGTTGCGTCTTTTCTCTGCTTCTCGGAGAGGTATTGATTTCTGCTGCTTATGGCCAGGCCATCCGCTTCGCGAACCGTGGGGCAGACGACAATTTCCACCGGGCTGTTCAAATCAGCAACCATTCGCTTGATAACGATTGCCTGCTGAGCGTCTTTCTGGCCGAAATAAGCGACATCAGGTTGGACGATATTGAACAGCTTGGCACAAACGGTAGTGACTCCGCGAAAATGACCCGGGCGGGATTGGCCACAGAGCGGCTCGGTCAATTTTTCGACGTTTACCCACGTAAAGTTTTCCTGCCCATACATTTCTTCCGGCTCAGGATTGAAGACAAGGTCAATAGCGTGTTCTTCACAGATTTTCAAATCATCATCGATAGGCCGGGGGTATTTTTCAAAATCTTCACCCGGAACAAACTGCGTGGGATTGACAAAGATGCTGACGACAACGTATTCGCAATCTTTTACCGCCCTTTCAATCAGCGATATATGCCCCTTGTGTAGCGCGCCCATTGTCGGAACCAGGCCGATTTTTTCCCCTTCGCTTCGAGCGGCCTTTATACAATCTCTGACATCGGCAATTGTCTTTGCAATTTCCATTTTCTGGTTTTTCACTGATGAGTTTTTATGTAGTATTTTAATTGATTTGCGAGGTGTTGCAAATCTCCGTTCTTTCCACTATCGAATTTTGACATTGATAATCGAATTACCGGGCAGGCCTTCCAATCAGCGAAGAGCTGTTCGTAATCGGAGCTAAGGTCCTGCAAAAATTTCAACTCGATTTTCTGCTCATAAGAACGGTTGCGCTTATGGATACGGTCCTGACAATTTTTGATGGAATCAGTCAGGTATATTACTAATACTGGCGCACTAACTTCTGAGCTAAAAGGCCGGTACATCTTCTCATATAAAGAAAGCTGCTCGGCGTTGAGCAGGCGTCGGGCATAAATAAGCTCTTTTTCGAAGATATAATCGCTTATAGCAAGTCGGCCGGGCTTCAATTCATTGGGATTTAACTGGGCTATTCGGCTGGTTAGAAAATAAACTTGCGAGTCCAGGGCCAGCTCCTTATCACCGGCGTAAACCTTCGGCAGAAACGGGTTTTTGTCGTAGGCCTCGAGGATACATTTACAGTTGAGCAGGTTCGAAAGTTTTTCTACGAGAGTAGTTTTGCCGACACCAATAATGCCTGCAATGCTGACCAGCTGCGGTATTTCGGAATTGAGGACGAAATCCTGGCCATTGAGCCGCTCGGTCAACACCTTGACGGGTTCTTTTATGACAGGATGAAGCAGATTACCATTTAGCTGACACAGACCCTTCAGGACAAACGAACGCAGGTGCATCTGCGGATGTGGGACGGTTAGCTTAGAATGGTTTATAATCTGCTCGCCAAAAAGTAAAAGGTCCAGGTCAATGATTCGAGAGGCCCACTTTTTTGTTCCCGCAAGGCGGGGGCCCTGTTTTTTCTCTCTGCCGAGCGAGCGTTCAATCTCAAGCATTTTCTTATGCAAATCTTCCGGGCTTAAGGACGTTTTTACTTCTGCGACGGCGTTTAAGTATCTTGGCTGCTCTATCCTGGCAAGTGGAGCAGTCTCGATAATATCACTTGCGCGGACAAGTTCGATGTGCTCGTTATCAGCAAGAAGTTTAATAGCGCTATTGATATAACCTTCTCTGTTCCCTAAGTTGCTGCCGAGGCCGATATATGCTGTTGTCATTTACAGAAATCTGAAACTTGAATGTCGAAATACAAATTATTTAGCCCCGACCACTGTGGTCGGGGGCTGTTTAGCCGTCGCCGGAACGGCGACGCAAAGTCGCAGATATCCTTCGCCCGACTGGCGAGCCCCCTGGGGCTCCGTTTCGATACTCAAGTTTACCACCTCTCAACTCAAAATTCAACACTCGAAATGTCTTGACTTGGCTTTATTTTTCGGCATAATAGGTTAAAACAGCCGGTTGGCTGGCGAACAGAAATGATAGTCAAATGTAAGTTAAGGAGTGTAGATTATGAAGGCAAAGTCAAGATTGTTAATTCTGCTTGTAATTACATTTATCGTCCCTGTCTGCTTTGCCCATGACGATATTTCGGTAAAGCTGACGCCGTCTGCAATCGACGCTCGGATAGCGGAAATCCGAATGGGCGATATCACGGTAAAGACCAATCCAGGCTCTGTCGTTAAGGTTCAACAGGTACGTCACGAATTTTTATTTGGCACGGCGATTCTGAATCAACTTGCGGAAAAGAGTTCTAATGCTATGTCGCCGGAAGACAGAAGGATGTTCCTGAAAGTCTTGAGCGAGAATTTCAACTATGCGGTACATGAAAACGCCCTGAAATGGTACGACTGCGAGGCCGAACATGGTGTTGTTGATTATTACAGGGCAGACAGGATATGGGAGCTTTGTAACGACCATAACATACCGATGCGAGGCCACTGCATATTCTGGGCGAAAGACAAATACATTATGCCCTGGTTAAATAAGCTGAATAATGACCAGCTTCGCGCAGCGCTCAAGCACCGCGCCATTGATGTTACAAAGCATTTCAAAGGCCGCATTGAAGAGTTTGACCTGAACAATGAAATGATTAATGGCGACTTTTTTCGTCGTCGCCTCGGCTACGGCATTGTCAACGAAATGGCCTATATGGCCAAGGTGGGCAATCCGGATATTACTCTATATGTAAATGATTACGGTGTTCTTGTTGAAGGTGGTTACAATACCGCCTCTTATATAACCCAAATCGAAAACCTTCTCGCAAACGGTGTCCCCATAGACGGAATTGGATGTCAGGGCCACTTTGTCACTTCCGGCAAAGCCGGCTCCGGTAGAGCTGCTACTACGCCCGAGCATGTTCAAAGGACCCTCGATAAGCTCGCCAGGTTCAATCTGCCGATTAAAATCACCGAATGTCTTTTTGCCGCTGATGATGAACAAGGCAAGGCCGAAGCGCTTCGAATGTTTTTTCCGATTTGCTTCGCGCACCCTAATGTGGAAGCCATTGTAATGTGGGGTTTCTGGGAAGAAGGTCACTGGCAGCCACATACTGCAATGTGGAAAAAAGACTGGACGCCTACGCTCCAGGCCTTGGCTTATCGCGACCTTGTTTTCAAAAAGTGGTGGACGCAGGTTTCCGGCAAAGCTGATGATGACGGGATATTTAAAACAGATGCATTTTACGGCGACTATATAATTACCTCAAAGGAACAGGCCAAAAAAGTAACCCTCAGTAAGAACGAAAAATCGCTCCGGGTAAGTTTTGAATAATGAAAGTTTCGTAGGTCGTCGAGTTGCCTCGCAGAGACAGTGTGGATTGCGCATCTGATTTGACAGACTACCATTAAATTGAAGCAAAGCGTTGCATAGCTTCTTCGATGTCGGCTGGTTTTGCGAAGGCGGAAAGCCGCAAATATCCTTCGCCCGATGGACCGAAGCCGGAACCCGGTGTGCTGACAACGTTGGCTTTTGTGAGCAGCCGGTCGAAGAAATCCCAGCTGCTTAGACCATCCGGTGTTTTCAGCCAAATATACGGAGCATTCACCCCGCCATAGACATCGTAGCCGAGCTTAGCGAGCGAAGCGCGAATCGATTTTGCATTGGACAGATAAGTATCGATGATTTTCTTCGTTTGTTTTTTCCCTTCGGGCGTATAGGTTGCAGCTGCACCTCTTTGTGAGATGTAGGAAGCGCCGTTGAATTTTGTGCAGTGACGTCTGTGCCATAAGGGATTGACCTCGACCGCCCTGCCGTCTTTTGTAAAGGACTCCAGTTGCCTGGGTACGACAGTAAATGCGCACCGCACGCCGGTAAAGCCGGCTGTTTTGGAGAAGCTGCGAAATTCGATTGCTACTTCTTTTGCGCCATCGATTTCATAGATTGAGTGTGGCAGAGGAGCATCGGTAATATAGGCCTCGTATGCAGCATCGAAAAGAATTATCGCTTTGTTTTCACGGGCAAAATTTATCCAGTCGCTGAGAATTTCTTTGGTAACAACCGAACCTGTCGGATTGTTTGGGAAACAAAGATAAATGATATCCACTTTTCTCTTGGGAATAATCGGCACAAAATCATTTTCCGCGGTACAAGGCATATAGACAATTTTTGCGTATTGGCCGGCTTCGTTGGCTGCGCCTGTTCTGCCGGCCATTACGTTTGAATCGACATAGACGGGATAGCTCGGGTCGGTTATTGCGATTACGTTTTCTGTGCCGAATATCTCTTGGATATTGCCGATATCACATTTTGAGCCGTCGCTGACGAAGATTTCGTTTGGCCGCAAGTTAACTCCTCGCGCTCTGTAGTCGTTTTCGATTATCGCATCGATTAGAAAATCGTAGCCCTGTTCCGGCCCGTATCCGTGCAGGGTATCTTCGTTTGCTTGGTCTTCAACTGCCTTTTTCATCGCGGATATTACTGCTGCTGGCAAGGGCTGTGTAACATCGCCGATACCTAAGCTGATTATCTTTGCATCAGGGTTTTTATCCCTGTGGGCGCGGATTCTTCTTGAGATTTCCGGGAAAAGGTATCCTGCCTTTAGTTTCAGAAAATTTTCATTAATCGTTGCCATAGTCGTTTCTTGATACTCGATATTGGAACTAACAATTGTATTACGGCCAGGAGTTTATGTCAAGGACTTTTAGGTTTGCTTAGTCCTTAAGCCCCCAACTTTATGTTGGGGGTCATTCTGAGCGCAGCGAAGAATCTATATAACATTGTCATTGCGAGGCCACCGTAGGTGGCTGTGGCAATCTCCAAAAATACTTAGCCCCTCAATTTATTGAGGGGTTTTTGTTTTGACTTTTGCACTTTCGTAATTAGCGACAAAATTTTTCTTGCTGGCCATTATCTTTTTGGGTATTGTATGGTTTGAAAGTGGCTTGTAGGATTAATAATCAAAGCTCCGGTTTTTTAATGTTTTTTAGGGAGATATTACTATGGAAAAGTCGGGTCCAGTGCTTGTTGCCATTGTGCTATTTATAGTGATGGGGGCAATAACAATTGTGGCGATTAAAAAGTATCAATTCGATCAGGTTCTTAAAATATGGAACGCTCAAATCGGTGTTTTTGGAGTATTAATTGGTATGATGGGCACTTATTTTTACGCTGCGTCTTCCATGAAAATCATTGACGTACAACGTATGCAGGCTGTTGCCGAACGTAACGAGGCCTTAGCCGAAATTGAAGTGACTGAAAGTAAATGGATGGAGGCCGCAGCCGAGATTAATTCCTTGAGCCAGAAGGTTACGGACTATAAAACTTTAATGACTGCGTATAAAGGAACTCCTTTGCCCGATGTAAATGAAAGCGATGGGTCGTTTCTTGATTCTGAACGTCAGTAATGAACGGTTTTAGTGCGGGCGGCAACTTACGTCAAGGATTTCAGTTTTGTTTAGCCGCAGAGCCCCAAACGTAATTGCGGGGTCTTGCCCCCGCAATTATTAGGCAGAAGGTACTCTGTCCTCCGGTCCGCTGATGTGCTTATTGGGCCGTACAGGTTACAGAGACCTAACGAGCTGCTCTATGTTGTATAGGAGCAAGGATTAGCCCATGAGTTTAATTATTGTGGTAACCAAGTTCAGCCCTTCGCTCACAGCTCTGATTACTTTTACGGCATCTTTTAGAGCTGCTGATTGTTTCTCTAAAGCAGCTGCGGCTTCTTTCAAGTCCTGCTCTTTTTCTTTGAAGGCTTCATTAACACCTTTGAGCTTTGCTGCTTCCAGCTTAAGTATCGCCAATCCGGTTTGGTGAAGACTGTCACCATATTTCACCTGGTCTTCAAGACTCATAACGCTTAGCTCTGCTTCTGGAATGCCATAAAGCTTGCGCCGTAAGCTTCGCAAAGAATCTAAAGTAGCTTGATTAGTATCTTTATCAATTTTTGCCATGATGATATTTTCTCCTGTTTAGCAGGGCTCAGTTTGATTGACCCGAGGCCTTGAGGGCCTGGACAGTAGTTACAAATTCATTTACATCTGATATCAGCACACTTAGGGAGTTAATATCTGTCTTTCCTTGTAAGATATCCGCCCAAACGCCACGTAGTTGTTTCGCAGCTTCTTGAGCTGTAACTAACTGCTGGCTAATGAATTGTGTTTTAAACCATTGCTTGCGATTGGCGGCCCAGCTCGCGCCAATAGC
>CAZUPG010000080.1:0-7057 GCA_964622085.1 uncultured Pirellulales bacterium
CCTTTCCAGAACCACTGCCCTATTGATAACCTTGGCCGACTCCTTGTTCTTGCAACTTTTCGTTTGGCCTTGGAACGTTGCTTTTTTGAGGTGACCTTCGGGCTGCGGCGGGCTTTGCCCCGACGAGTCGGCAGAACGGCAGTAACTTCTTCTGTTTTTACTTCTGACTCACCGGCTTGTTGAGCTGGCATCTCCTCCCCGGCGCCGAGCTCCTCCAATTCCGCCATATCCAAAACGAGCGATTCGGGCTCCATCGCCTCTGACTCAGGTAATTCGAACTCGGGTAGCTCAATCTCCCCCGCTTCGGGCTCCATGGTTTCTTCTTGCCCCGTTTGCAGCTCCGGGGTCTCGGGGGCTGCTGGTACGGATGCTGGTTCTTCCTCTGCCTGCACCTTTGGCTCTACCGAAATACCTCTTTCGGCTGCCATGGCCTCAACTTCTTCGGCCTTGAGCAGAAGATCCGAGCCGATGCGAAACTCACGTAACTTATCTTGCCTGATTAACTCTTTCACTTCTTTCTCTGTTATGTTGAGTTTTTCGGCGGTTTCTTTTAATGAATAGAACATACCGGCCATAGCAATTTCCTCCTCTCTATAAGCCGCCAATATGACTTAACATAGTTTCTTAGCTCTCTGCCTGTCTCGCCGATGCTCCGACACGGCGGACATCGAGCGCCAGCGCGACGAGTCCCTAAAAAACACGTCTGGTGTGCAATAATGTAACTTATCAACACCATCACTCCTATGGATTTGAATTATACCAAAACTACCTGAAGGATGCAAGGCCTCTTTTTAATAAATTTTCGAGGTCTGTGCCCCAGCATTACCGCTCCCAGGCCAATAAAACAGCCGATAATCTTGCACAATTGCGGTTATCTAAAAAGATTTGTGGTTGCCGGCCACTTCTAAAAAAGTACCACCTCACTTTGACCGATGTCATATAAATAGTTAGTTTTTTAGGAGATTATGTAGATGGACAATATGATAGCTGAGGCTAAGCGGGTCGAGCAAACTATACGAAATCTGACGGTAATGGCGGAACAGGCAACCGAGGCAATTGCAATGGCCGACCGCGACGGGAACCTTCAGTTTATCAATATGACCTGGGCCAGGATGCACGGGTACACAAATAGGGACGAACTGCTCGGTAAACCAATTAGTATGTTCCATACCGAGGAACAGTTCAGA
Source organism: uncultured Pirellulales bacterium (assembly GCA_964622085.1). Classification (GTDB taxonomy): domain Bacteria; phylum Planctomycetota; class Phycisphaerae; order Sedimentisphaerales; family Anaerobacaceae; genus CAZBWE01. Next base: position 1,188 of record CAZUPG010000080.1, read on the forward strand.
AGCGATGTGAGCGGCTTCATTGAGGAGACCAAACATAGAGGCCATCTTGAGGGACCAATTTGGCACATGCGAAGCGATGGGACAACATTTGCCACGCAGACGAAAATGATACTGCTGAAGGACGGGCAAGGCAATGCAACTGGACTTATAGTTTTTGTAATAGACGTCGGTGCAATAAGCCGAGCCGAGGAACTACTCAGGCAACGAACCGCTGAACTAAAGACAACCAACGAACAACTTCAAAATAAAATCGCCGAGGGCCAGCACCTGCAGAGTGAATTGTATCAATGCCGCAGCCAGCTTGAGCAACAGAGGGCAGAAATAAGCATAGCCCACGAAGAGCTACAAAAGCAAATCACCGAACGACAGCTGGTAGAGAATGAATCGCGGCAATACTGCGACGGAGTCGAGCGGCAGATTACCGAATTAGCGGCGGCAATCAATAAGGTTGTTCGATTCGCCGAGTCTGGGACACAGTTGATTTACCATAAGGTCTGACAGGGAAAATGGAGTGGGGGGTAGAGGGCCGCAAGCTTTACTGCTTGCGGCCCTTCGGTTTCAAGTACCACGGCCACCCTGGCCGTGGTGTCATGGGCTGCCCTTCGACTTTGCTCAGGGCGGTGAGCTTGTCGAACCGGAAGCCCGTGCTACATTTTACGCTTTCTCAATAATGCCAGACCGCCTACACCAAGAAGCAATACCGTGGCCGGCTCCGGGACGCACCTGGTATCAACAGTTACGGAATCTACATAACCACCAGTGCCCTTAAAACGCAGAGACACAGTTTCCGAATACGGATTTGGTTCGAGACGCCAACCTATATTCAATTTCTTCCAGCTACAACTCACATTGGTAGTTGTTTGGCCCAACGGGATAACTACTGAGCTTTGCGGATTTGCTGATACGTCGGCTTCATCCAGGTAACCTCGATAAATCACTTCCGCCCAGATTTCCTTATAGCCCTGCAGCACCTGTCGGTTGGGAATTTCCAGTGCAAGATTGAGGGTTCCTGCACACCAAACACCCTCATGTCCTTGATAAGTCTGTTTCCACTGTAATGTTCCGTAGTGTTCGCCCGAGAGCTTTGCCAATGGTGTGCCATAAGCATTTGCCATGACTTCCGGCACGGCAGGGTTGTCGTCGTCGTCAAAAGTCCACATTTGATAGGTTGTCGGCGGTATTCCAGGCGGGTCGGTCCGCCAGTCGGGTGCCGACTGTACCGAACATGCAGAAGCGACAGACGCAAAGCCCAAATACACTGCTAAGAAGATGATTTGCCTTTTCATTGTTTACTCCCCCAAAATAATTTGATTTGAATATTCGTTGGGAAACTTACGAAGCCCCCCAATTACAACTTAACCACCCCAATTAGAAATCAGTTTATCATATCAGCCCTGGCAAGTCAAGAGTTTTTAGCGGCTATGAGTGAGAATGACCGGAATTTTTGAATATACCCGTACCAGAACCAAAAAACAAAAACATTTTAGGACCCAGCAGAGTTGAAGCAATTACTTTTTTTAATCTCTTTCAGATAAATCCGTCGTCCGTCGTCCGTTTTAAGCACGACTCAATCAGTAACCTTACAGACTGAGTCACCTTTTCTTACTCGCTCGCTAAGCTTCACTCCAACGGAGTCTCCCGCTTTGGCCTCTTTAACAGCTACATTGTTAATCTGCATTGAGTTAACAATCACTTCAAGGTCGGTGGTATGGCCCTTAATGTGGACTTTATCCCCCACCTTTAAGGGTGCTGTTAACTCGAAAGCGGCTACTACAGGATGGGCGAAGAAATCTGATACCGTTCCAATTTGCTCCTCAGGCATTTGTATATCTCCTTTAAGTCTAACTGCTTACTTGGCTTAATAGTATAAGAAATTGTATTTTTTGACAGGATTTACAGGATAAAAGGGAATAAATTCAAAAAAATCTTGTTAATCCTGTCTGAAAACGTCCCGCCGGAGGCGGTCAGGTGCTATTGTAACTGAACGGTTTTCAAATGCAAGCGAGGAATGTATATTTAGTTTAGCCCTGCCGCTTGCAGCAGGGGTCCTCCGGCCGAGGGTTTGCCTGCCCTCCATCTTGTCCGCCGTAGTTTTTACGAAGGCGGAAGCCCAAAGGGCGTCGGAGGATATGCTTTCTATCGTCTGTCCACCACTTCAAGCATCCAGAATCCAGCATCGCTTGTCCGACGAAGCTGCCTACTCCGCCGAAGCGGCTGCGAAGGCTGGATTAGCGAAGGCGGAATAATCAAGCATCCAGAATCGACTAACCTGATACCCTGTTCTCCTGCAGTCGCCACGGCGCCCAGCCAGGGATGTCAACTTCCTGTTACCCTTATATCCTGATTCCCTATTCTTTCTGTGGCCTCAGCGTCCTCTGCGTCCTCTGCGGTTAAAGAAAAGCGGTGTTCATCTGTACTACTCTGCGAAGTACTCGCTACGTAGCACGAGTGTAATCCGTGGCTAAAAAATGAGTCAGCTTTGAATGATTTCGATGTTCTCTGGATACAGCCTTTTCAGTTCTGTTAATTGGTTTCGGCCGAGCTTGGCATCAATTAGAACGGAGCTGTCGAGATACTGCTCATTCATAATCCGGCCGTGTGCACGCAGGTAGCTCTGCACTCGGCCATCCGATTGGCTGCTTATAACACGCAATTGGATTTCATCGCCTTTATACTTTGCGGTTACTGCCTGTCTTAATTCGTCCAGGCCGAAGCCCGTTTTAGCAGATATGGTAACCGCATCGGGATAGAGCGTTTGCAGCGTCTCAAGGTCGCTTATTTTTCTGACAATATCTGCTTTGTTAAGGACCTCCAAAATTGGATTTTTACCACAGCCGATTTCTGCCAGAACGTTTTTGACAGAATCAATTTGATTTAGTGCATCAGGATTAGCCACATCGACAATGTGTAAGAGCAAATCCGCATTGACGGCCTCTTCCAGTGTCGCCTTGAATGAAGCGACCAATTGATGAGGCAGATTTTTTACAAAACCGACAGTGTCACTGATAAGAACTTCAACACCTCTGGCCGGCAACCATTTCCTTGTTCGCGTATCCAGCGTTGCAAATAGCCGGTCCTCCACTATTACGCCTGCATTGGTAAGTGCATTTATGAGTGTGCTTTTACCGGCATTGGTATAACCGACCAGGCAGATTTTAAATAGACCTTCGCGAGCTTTTATTTCGCGAATTCTTCGTTTATCGATTTTTGTAAGGTCGCGTTTTAGCTCAGTAACTCGTTTGCTCACCAATCGCCGGTCGATTTCCAATTGCTGCTCACCCGGTCCTCTGGTTCCTATACCGCCGACAACACCAGCAGCAGTTGCCCCGCCAGCCCCAGCCAAAGCATCGAGGTGCAACCACATACGGGTCAATCGCGGATATGTATATTCCAGCTGGGCCAATTCCACCTGCAATCTCGCCTGTTTTGTTTTTGCCCGGGTGGCGAAAATATCCAAAACCAGCTCGCTGCGGTCGAGGACTTTTACTTTTATAATTTCTTCGAGCTCGCGAATTTGCGCTGGTGAAAGGTCGTTATCGAATATAACAACGTCTGCTTTGAACCGTTTGACTCTGCCAGCAAGCTGTTCGACCTTACCTTTACCTATATATGTGCCGGGTTTTATCGTGCGGATTTTCTGCTGAAATCTATCTACAATGACTGCACCGGCGCTTTTAGCTAAGGCCGTAAGCTCAGCCAAATCGTCCCCACCATCGGTGGAAGGCAGGATAGCTGCCACCAAAATGGCTCGCTCTTTTCTGACCCTGAGCGTCTGACGCAATTTCTCCAATTAGAGATACCTCACAAATTTCTTCTCTATTTTAACATATTTGCCCCCATTACTCAATAAAACCTGAAATTTCGGCGAATTTGCTAATTTTTTAACTACTAATATCGCTTTTTTCAGCCAAAAATGCCCCCTTCGGGGGCCAAAAAACGCCGGCAGAGGTTTTTCAGCTTGAAAAAATATAAACTCTCCATTAGAGTAATCCGAAAGACGATTTTTGACGAACTAAAAATATAGTGTTTTTTCTTAGTGCTTGTGATATCAGAAGGATAGGAAGGTCTTGTTTTTATGTTGAAAGTTAGGTCGCGGACAGGTGAATCAGTCCAACAAATGATCCGTAGATTCAAAAAATTGTGCGAAAAAGAGGGTTTGGTAAGAGATATGAAGCGGATTGCCTACTACGAAAAGCCCTCAGAAAAGAACCGCCGGCGTATGCGCAAGGCCCGGCGAACAACTACATTCTAATACAAATTCTTTCGGCGAATTAGCTTAAAAACCAACAATCCCCGTTAGAAAGCTGTTTCTGCGGCTAATTAAAAGACCCCGCAGCGCATCCTTTCGCTACGGGGCAATGAAAAAGCAAAAACCGCTGGATTTAAACTCGGGCGCCCTCAGCTTCGTTGAGGCCACGGCCTTTCGGTCTTGCCGTAAGGTATCCCTTACGGAACTACTCGTCAAGCTCCTCACTAGATTGCTCAACAATCTTATCTAACTTCTTCGTGTCTTTCTCAGTTTTCCGGGGTATCCTCACTTCTACACCAAGTCGGCCCAATTCGCCAGCCACTTCCGGCTGGTTGGAATTAAGGGCAAAACTGCGACTCAAATAGTCCCTCGCCCGCTCCCGTTCGCCTTTGCTTAAATAATAGTAGCCAATCTGCCTGTTAATTTTAGCTGAATTCGGGGCTAAACGAAGCGCCTGCTGATAACAAGCCGCCGCCTGCTCGTCCAAATACTGTCTCTGAAAAACAATTGCAAGTTTGAGTGACTCCGCGGCAGAACCAGCAGCTTGATTCATAAAGATATCAGAATAATTGCCGGCCTTAGCCTGGTTGCCGCTATCGGTCATCACCTTAACCAGCGCTGCCTGAGCTTTTCTGTGGGACGGCTGAAATCCTAAAGCAATATTGTAGTGGTCCTCTGCCTGAGCCCATAGCCCGTCTTCCTGATATAGCCGACCCAACTCATAGTGCGCATCAGGATTTTCGAATTTACGGTCGAGCTTTTTTAGTAAATCGGCCTTCTTATGCTCCATAGATAATTTGCCGATGCTCTCAGCTTTCTGGGAAGAACGTGATTCGGGGGATTTCAATTTTTCGAAGCAGCCCACAAGTAGCAGTGTGCAAGACACAACCGCAAGGATTCTCGTTGCCCGATTCCCGATTCCCGACTTCTGTCGGGTATCTGGTATCGAGTATCGAGTATCGAGTTTGTTTGCCCTCATTTCCAACCTCACCGTTGAAAGGACGCCGCCTTACAGTTCAACTATCCTGCCCTCGACAAGCTCGGGCAGTGAGCCTGTCGAACGGAACTCACTGCCGAAGGGCAGAAACCTACACAGTCAGAAAACACTGATATTCTGATAACCTATTTGGAATTTTGCAAGTAAAATTTTCCGCTAATCAAATAAAAATTTGTTTTTTCTAAAACTTCTTGCAAGCGAAAGAAATGACACCGAAGTCGCAGCCCATAAGACTGACGGCTAACTTGCGAGCAGCAGCCAACTTATGGAACGGACGCTATAAACAGCTCTGGCAGCTCCATTCGATATCCGCTGCTGCATATTTCCCACAATTTTTTTTAGTTCACCCTGTTAGAAAACTCAGGCGTGGCTTTCTTTCTAACGGGGTGAACCTTTGCATTTTTTGAAAGTGGTAATTTGGGTAATTTTGAACTGATAAACTACTTCGCGACGATCTGATTGCTTAAGACGTGTTCGCGGCTTTTGCCGAACAGATATAATTGAGTTTTGAAAATCTAATGCAACAATTTTCTGAGAAAATCAAAAATTGTCATTCCTGCGAAACCTGTCCTGCCTGCCCTGAGGAAGTCGAACGGGTCGAACCACTCTTTTCTGCTTTGGCCA
>CAZUPG010000081.1:0-7057 GCA_964622085.1 uncultured Pirellulales bacterium
TAGAGCAACGGACTGAAAATCCGTGTGTCGGCGGTTCAAATCCGCCCCTGCCCACTTTTGGCAAGTCTTGGGCTATCAAGCACTTACGTTTGGCAGCCTTTCGTATGGCCACCCTAAACCCATCGGTGTCAAAAAAGTGTCAATCGGCATGCGTCTTTGCCAAAATGTGCTTCAGTACTTCGCTTGCAGACGTAAAGTCTTCCGGCCTTACTGCCAAGTAATATTTTCCTGTTGTTTTTATATCGGCGTGTCCGGCAAGTGTTTGAACTACCTGAATTGGCAGATGTCCAGCTCAGTTGGTAATAGCTGACCTGCGAAGGTCGTGTATGGTACACTTTGCCACATTTGCCTGACTGCGGTTCGGCCGTCCTGAACTCACCACCGAAGGGCGGATTTCATTGAATCTTCGGGCAATATTGTTGACTAATTCTGACCTTGTATTCCACTTGCCTGCTTTTCGGCGGTCTTTAATCCGGTCGAGACACTTTGGCGACACAAAGGCAGAGCTTATGATGGGTGTGTTGCTAAAGCAAAGTGAAGCTACAAAGGTAATGTTCCCTATGTTATGAAAACAAACCAGAGAGCTAAAATATTATTATTGATGAATGGCCTCATAGCAGAGTTATGTTACAAGAGGTCAGTTTTGTGGTAAATTCCTGTTAGGTGAAGGTTGGGGATTTTCGGCCGGTCCCGGCAGGCGGTTTGTGAGCTTTCGGATTTGTTCATTGAGCCGGGCTGCCGCCTTGCTGGTGCGCTGTTGAATGGTCTCGATTTTTTGTCTGGCTTGAGCAAGCTCATCTCGAACGGTTTTTGAGTCAGCCAGCTCATTCTTGAGATGCTCGATTTCCGCTTTAGAGTTGGCCAGCTCATTTTTGAGATGCTCGACTTCCACTTTAGAGCGGGTCAGTTCGTTCCGGATAATTTCGACTTTCCGGTCGGCCTGTGTGGAATCGCTAAGAAGCTGTTGCATACCTGCACTTGCTCGCCCAAGCCGGTCAAGCTGGATTTTACGGTCCATATATAGCCAGAGATTGCCAAAGAGGATTGCGAAAAAACACGCTGTCAGAAAAACTGTGGCAGTTTGCCGGGTGCATCCGGACTTGATTCGTGCGACCAAATCGGCAAGCTGCATTCCATTGTCCCGGGTGACTTGGGCCGGCACAGGTATATTTTTGACCTGGTCAATTTCATCGTCGATTGTTTCTATCGGCTCGTCTGATTCTACGGGTTTATCAGGAGTTTCGGCTGTATCAGAAGTTCCTATTTTACTATCTTTTGCCTGCCCCTGCGTCTCCCGACGCGAGTTGGGGCGGCGGGCAAAATGGTGTCCCTGTAAAGTGCCGTCCTCAGGAGCTACCTTTTGGAACAATTCAGATATCTTCTCGGCCTGGGTGGTTTCATCGGTTATTTGCACAGGTTCAACGGCAGTTTCAGGCGTATGAGAATATGGACTGAGAGGCACATCCACAACAAACGTTTTGCCTTTATATTTTCTTATCTGGACAATACCCAGCCTCCCGCACTGCTCAACAATACCTATGGAGACACCCTCGCGAGCTGCGTATTCGTTAATTGGCAAAAGCGACCTTTTAAGCTGCAAGGTCGGCTCGGTTTCCTGCAAGGCCGTTTCGTTTTCGCCTGTTTCCATCTTCAGCCCCTGTTACGAATAGCGTTGACACTACGGTTATATTCGGCTTTTTAGAGTGATTTTCTTGAATAATGTGTCGCTATAAGCGAGCGATGATAGTCATTCGAACCTTATGCGACGATGGAGGGAACATTATGCCGGCGCCTGATTCAAACAAGCCCTCATGGGCCGACCCAGTGAACCGTCATGGTTTGCGTGGCGGTATACTCTCCCGCATTAGCCAGTTGATTCGGGTAATTGCTCGCCCTGGCAAAAAGTGTTACTACTACCTCGTCGTCATCCGTCACATATGTCACAGATGATGTGGTCGGGGTCAGGAACGAATCGTAGGCCGTCCAGTCCACCGTAGAGCCGCCTGTGGCGGTGGCTCCGTCACCATCGTATGTCAGCTTGTACTCTGTAACGAGTGTGTCAGCACCATTTGACAGTTGAGCTGTTGCGGAATTGTCTGCCGAGATTTCTGCATCGCCGCTCGTAAACAGAGTAGTAAATGAGCTATCCTCGCTCACCTGGTCTCTATTTTGAATATTTTGCAGTGTAATCGGGGCAAAATTATCAGCCCAATACATAAAATCCTCACCCATAAGCTGCGCAGAGCAAATCAGAGTGAGCATAACAACAGGAACCCACAAACGCAACACGCTGCGTTTGGGGACGGCGGCAATAATATGGATTACGGTCAATTTCATTTGGTCACGGGGACTGGCTACGTGAAGATTCGCGCTGCTTATCTATGCCGGACAAATTGTGGTGAGGCGGATGCTGCATGTCGAGCAGGCCAACTACTTCCCGCAGGACCTCAACCTTTTCGGCCCTGTCATCTGTGCTGGGCAGATTGTGGTGAGGCGGATGCTGCCCGTTGAGCAGGTCAACGGCATCCCGCAGGGTATCAAGCTCTTCGGCTCTGTCATCTTGGTGAGGCGGATGCTGCCCGTTGAGCAGGTCAACGGCATCCCGCAGGGCATCAAGCTCTTCGGCTCTGTCATCTTGGTGAGGCGGATGTTGCCCGTCGAGCAGAGTAACTGCATCCCGCAGGGCATCAAGCTCTTCGGCCACGTCGAGCAGCTCGTGGCGGTCCGAAAGGGGATTTTTCCCTTCTTCCATCAGCCGTGGAGTAATGAATATTACCACTTCCTTTTCTATTGTAGAGTTGTCTGTACTTTTGAAGATACCGCCCACAAAAGGAATTGAGCTGAGAACAGGCACACTTTTGTCCTCACTCTGTTCCTGAGTTTCGATAAGACCTCCTATAACGATTGCATCACCCTGCTTGACGCGGACACAAGTGTCGGTCATGCGGCGTCGGACTATCGGCAGGTCCCCTGAAATGTTCCCGGCCACCTGATTCTGACGAGAAACTACGTCACTGACTTCGGTGAGGACGTCAACCGTAATGTCGCCATTATCACCTATGTGTGGTGTCATATTCAGGAGTACGCCGGACTTAATTACCTCAAGCTTTGTCCGCAACCTCGAAGTATCGTAGAAATCTGTAACAACGGTGAAGTATTCTTCGAGGGATATATCTATAGTGGCTTTTTGCCCGTTAAGAGTGGCTACCCGTGGGCGGGACCTTATACTGGCCTTCCTTTCGCGGACCAGCGCCCGAAGAGTAAAAAGCAGCCCTGTGATATCGCTTTCCGGTACGCTTGTGTAACGTGCTAAACCCGTGAAAGCTCCGATAGCACCAGTCATACTGAAAGAATTGTGGCGGTCCTGGTATTCCCAATCAAAACCGAATTCATCGCTGGCTTCTTCCTGAAGCTCTACAACAAGCACCTCCATTACTACCTGTGGGCGGGGAACATCCAGCTTCTGAACGATTCCCATAATACGTTTCATAATCTCAGGTACCGTATAAATCAGCATTTCATTCGGTCTTTCCCCGCTGGATACGTACTTCTGGACAGACAGCGGAAGCGAAGACATGAGGTGTTTTGCGGTTATGTACTTCAGGTAAAGCCGTTTCGATTCCGCAACCTCCAGGAAACTCGGGCACGCAGGGTCTGCGCAGCTAATAAGGTAGAACCGCTTGTTTCTTGGATAAATGAAGAGGCCTCGTCCGGCTACAAGCTCCTGCAAACACTCTTCGAGCGGTTTGCCTGAGCCGGCGTCGAGCGAAATAAGCGGGTCGGGTACATGAGGACAAAGGGCTATAACAACATCCGTCTGAACCGATATGTCACGGAAAACCTGTGTCAGCGGCACGTCAACCCAGACATTATTAACTATTATCACTTCGTCAGCATCAGCAGCCCCGGCGGCAGCCCCTGCTTTGGGTTCCCGCAAGGCGGGGTCCCTCGCAGGGGTTGTCATTCCCGCGGAACTTGTCCGCCATCCGTGTGGCGGAGCGGGAACTTCTGCAATGCAGATACTCTGTGCAAAGACAGACAGCAGTGCGGCCAGCACTGCCACCGCTGTTTTCCACTGCTTTTGTCTTTGTCTAATCATACACCATGCTCACTTACGGCGATGCAAATGGGGATTTTGTGCGTTTCAACATTACTATCGTCCTGCACAGTTAAGCCCGAGCATTCCGCTTGTACTTCGATAGTCCCGTTGTATTCGCCCGGCTGCACATCCATTGGTACACTGACAGAGCAAACCACGTTGCGCCGCGTACCCGGACCGAGGGTAAACCAGGGCGATTTCAACTCAAGCCAGCTTCTCAGCAGCTCATCCGGCTCGGAGTTGCAACGAACAGAAACCGTGCTTAAACCCTGGTTGGCAACCAGAAACCGTGCAGCAGTAAAACGTCCCTGGGTTACTGCCAGCTTGATTTCTTCTGGCTTGATATCAACTGTCTGCATATCATCACCTGTAAAGTTCTCGGCCCACTGACGGGCCAATTCGTCACTTACCGAAAACTCCATATCTTTGGTTATTTTGCGTTCGTACTCTGATTCAGGGTCAAAGAATACTCGCAGCTTATATTTTCCGGCCGGTAACGGTTGTGACATCACGCCGGTAAAGCAGCGGGTATGGCCGGGAAAGATTCGTCTGCGACCCGTGTACAACGAAACTGAAGCCACGCGGCGCCAGTTTTCGGTATAGAGAAATGCTTTTCCGTTCGCTATAAAAGCTGTCAATCCGTCATTTTTCAACTCTGCGTTGATTTTAAGCGCCTGCTGAGTTTGCCCTCCATTCGATTCACAGGTGGGGTTCCTGTCCGGACCGAATTCAGGCAGGACAACATTTGCATCAATGATACTTCCCCGTTCGATATAATTTCTTCGTTTGACGCGTACGAACACGCCGGACGCAGTTCTTAAATTAACATTTACGCCTTTTTCCCGGCTTTTCGAGTTGTCCAGGCCGACCATAATGACAGCCCAGTAGTCTCCATCAGCGCCGGAAGGAGCGGATACTTTTGCTTCTATCTGTCTGGATTCGCCCGGCTGGAGAACAAACTCGTCGGCATCGAAACTAATCCAGTCAACGGCCGAGCGGTCGTGCTTAAACTCTTTACCGAAAGAAAGACCACCTTGTGATGAGACCGTGAAATCAAGCACGTCCACCTTCACCTTACAAGGCAGAGTTTGGGGGCCTCTGTCCGTATTGGTTATAGTCACCGAGAAAGAAGCTTCTCGGCCTGGCTTGACTTCAACCCACTGCTGCAGGGGGCTGACCGCCATCCCGGCAAAGCAGTCGGCTGACAATACCAACAAAGCCAATATGAAAAATCCAACGCTAATCCAGCGAGTCATATTTACCACCCCAACTAAAATCACATAGCTATGGCAGAATGGGTTTAGTGGTCCGGTCAACCGGGGACAACTAAACCTTATACCCACCCTAAGCTCGATTAATCGCTTGTCCAGGAAGCTGTCAGGGTCTGGATTGCGGTGTAGTCACCCGCATTAGCGACCTCGCCGGAAGGGTTGGTAGCCTGGACGTATAGTGTAACCTGAACAGCTCCGTCACCATTGAAATGTGTTACGGCTGACTCACCGGCAACGGGCAAAAACGCACTGTAATCCGTCCAGGTACTTATATCGCTGCCACCTGTGGCGGTTACTCCGTCGCCATCGTACGACAGCTTGTACTTCGTAACGAGGGTGTCGGCTGGACTCTCTAACGACAACTGAGCTGCTATGGAGGTGTCGGCTCCAATCTCAAAATCGCAGTTTGTGTAGATTGTCTGCGTTTTGTTATCTTCCGGGGCATCAGCCTGAGCGCTGATGGTAGTCAGGCTGATAGCTGCAAAGTTGTCTGCCCACTCCATAATCTGAGTGACAGTTACAGATATACTGCACGTGGCCAGATCATCCGCTGGGACAGCTAATGCCAGTTTCGCGGCAAAACACAACCCTGCCAATAACAAAACCTTAGCCAAATTTTTCATAATTTAACCCCCACTATATTTAACCTCGTTATGTAATTCTAATGACATTTCGTTCCTGCGCTACGGCTTCGTACCCCCTGCTATTGGTCTTATAAAGTCGGTACAAAAACTACGCTGTTAGTCTATTCGTCACATTTCTGCTGCAAACTAACTTCGGAAAGTACCTGATTCAGACACGTTTTATAAATCGAATTCTCTTGACTTGCCGCTGCTGATTTTGGTATAATAGGTGTATAATGAGTACTACAGTGCCATTTACCATTGGTTAGAACCCTATCATATAAAATCTTACGCCAATTATGTTAAATTCAAAATCCAAATATCGAAATTCGAGACAAATTCAAAATTTAAATTACCAAAATGTGAGATTCATCACGGTATTGTCACTATTTGGTTTGTTTTTGGTCCCAAATTTGGTATTAGCGGTGCCGCCGGCTGTTGATGCCGCGTGCAGTATATCGTGTACTGTCGTAGACGTCGCGGAGTGGTCGGATGCCGGCTCACCGGCTATTAGCCCTGCAAACCCTGCTACCCGGAACAGCCAGATCTCTGGCAGCAAGAGACTTTGTCTCTACACAAACACAGACGTGAAAATTACCGCTGATAACTCAGGGTGGGGTGAATACGACTCATTCCTCAGAGAAGGCCCGACAATAAGGCATATTTCCGGAGACGAAGCCGTTGAGGTTATTTTATCAGTCAGGATTCCAGGCGGGGATTCAGGCAAGCACGGCGCTACCCAGACCATTACGGTCTGCTGGAAGTCGTAGTCGATTTTTTCCTCCGACGACGCTACGAGGTGTACCCCACATCCAGTTCACTATAGTTTTGAAGGGGCCGCCAAACTAAAAAATAGGTAACTGTTCAGGGGGTCAAAACGGCGTTTTTGTATCATTGCGAGCCCCGCACCAATTGAGCTTAGGCTCACGTCTAATTGGGCCGTGGCAATCTCAAACGCTCGAAATTCGAGATTGCGGAGCATGTTGCGAGTCCGCCGAAGGCGGACGAAGCAATGACTACGAATGCTACTTTAGGGTCATTGCGAGGCCTGCAGAGCAGGCCGT